>CAZLNF010000173.1:0-4058 GCA_964560885.1 uncultured Actinomyces sp.
GCCCACTTCCCCAAGGACGACTGGGCGCTGGCGCGCTTCGACGGAACGCCGCTCTACGAGAACGCCGATCCCCAGCGCGGAGAGCATCCCGACTGGGGCACCTACATCTTCGACTTCGGCCGGACAGAGGTGCGCAATTTCCTCGTGGCCAATGCGGTCTACTGGTGCGAGGAATTCCATGTCGATGGACTACGCGTCGACGCGGTGGCCTCGATGCTCTACCTCGACTACTCGCGTGAACCCGGTGAGTGGACTCCCAACATCTACGGAGGCCGCGAGAACCTCGACGCTGTGGCATTCCTGCAGGAGATGAACGCCACGGTCTACAAGCGCGTCCCCGGCGTCGTCACGATCGCCGAGGAGTCCACCGCGTGGCCCGGCGTGACGCGTCCCACCTATCTGGGCGGCCTCGGCTTCGGCCTGAAGTGGAACATGGGGTGGATGCACGACTCCCTCGGCTACATCCAGCGTGAGGCCGTGCATCGCCAATGGCATCACAATGAGATGACCTTCTCGATGATGTACGCCTACAGCGAGCACTTCGTGCTCCCCCTCTCCCACGATGAGGTCGTCCACGGCAAGGGCTCCCTCATCGGGAAGATGCCCGGCGACCGCTGGCAGGAGCTCGCCAACCTGCGCGCCTACCTCGGCTACATGTGGGCACACCCGGGCCGCAAGCTGCTCTTCATGGGCGGAGAGTTCGCACAGTCCACGGAGTGGAACGCCGACTCGGGGCTCGCCTGGTGGCTCATGCAATTCGAGGAGCACGCCGGTGTCGCACGGGCCGTGCGCGACATCAACGCTGCCTACCGCGCGACTCCGGCACTGTGGCAGCGCGACGACGATCCCGCTGGCTTCGAGTGGATCGATGCCAATGACGCGGAGTCCAATGTCTTCAGTTGGATCCGGTGGGATGACTCCGGGCGCCCCGCGGTCAGCCTCTCCAACATGTCGGCCGTGCCGCGTGACAACTATCTGGTCGGATTGCCCGTGTCAGGGCAGTGGCAGGAGATCCTCAACACGGATGCGCGCGAGTATGGCGGCAGCGGCGTGGGCAACATGGGCATCGTCACCGCCACGGACGAGCCTTGGCATGGCCGTCCGGCCCGTGCTCGCGTCACGCTTCCGCCTCTCGCCACCATCTGGCTCCGCCCCGGCCCGAGCGTGCGGGACTAAAAGAGCGCGCTTGCCAGGGCAACGCGTGCCGGGGGCACCGCGGGGTCATCGCCGGCGATAGCGAAGAGCTCGACGAGTCGCTCACGCGCTCGATCGCGATCATCTCCCGCAGTGGCCTTGACCTCCGCGATGAGGGCCGCGAACGCCGTCGCCCAGTCTCCGGCGGCCGCCGCGACATCGGCATCGCGCAGGGCACCCGTCTCGTCTCCGCGCTCGAGCCGCAACTGCATCTCGCACAGGGCCACACCGGCCTGCGCATCGGCATCAGCGGGCGCCGCAGCGAGCACCGAGCGATAGGCATCGGCGGCCGCCGCCCAGTCCCCCGCCTCGATGGCGTCGAAGGCAGCGACGAATCGCGGATCCACGGGTGGCTCTTCCTCGACTTCATCCGCGGCGTCGGGAGCCGGTGCGACCCCGACAGTGCCGTTGATGCCGTTCTCGGCGGCGACGCGGAGCAACTCGTCAATGTAGGCGCGCACCTGCGGCTCGGGCAGTGCCCCTTGGAAGAGCGGGAGCGGCTGGCCGCCGAGGATCGCGAAGACGCTCGGGATCGATTGCACCTGGAAGGCCGCGGCGATGCGCTGCTCGGCGTCGACATCGACCTTGGCGAGCACGAAGCGCCCGGCGTACTCCGCCGCGAGCGTCTCGAGAATCGGCGAGAGCGTCTTGCAGGGCCCGCACCACGAAGCCCACAGGTCCAAGACAACGGGCACCGTGGCGCTCTGCTCGATGACCGCCTGGGGGAAGGTCTCCTCGGTGACATCGATGACGACGCCCGAGGGCGCACCGGACATCGCGGTCTCCCGGCGCTGCTCCGCCTCGCGCTGACTCGCGAGCGCTCCAAGGTCGACAGCACCGCGCAGCGGAAGTGACGGCTGACTCACGGGCTCATCCTCGCATCCTCGATCAACTCTCGGCGAGGAGCCCATCGGCCGCCGCGAAGGAACTCAGGCGCCCCTCGGCCACCGCATCGATGACCTCCGGCGACAGCCGCTCCACGAGCAGGATCCGTGCGCGTCCACCGGCAAGGGCCAGAATCTCAGCAGCGGCGCGCTGTCGACGTCGCTGCAGCCAGTGATCCCCCTCGTCGAGCCACGCTCGACGGTCGTCGAGTGCGCCGAGGAGATCGTCGATCTCGCCGCGTGCCGCGGACGACGTGACGACAGGGGGCATCCAGCCGTCCGACGGAGCACCCAGCCTGAGCATTTGCCGCATTTCCCGAGCCGTGGCCTCGGCACCCTCGCGATCGGCCTTGTTGACGCAGACGATGTCGGCGATTTCCAGGATGCCCGCCTTCGCGGCCTGCACCCCATCGCCCATGCCCGGTGCCAGGAGCACGACCGTGGCGTCAGCGGTCGCCGCCACGTCGACCTCCGACTGACCCACACCCACGGTCTCGATGAGCACCACCGCGCATCCGGCGGCCTCCAACACGCGCACTGCCTGGGGCGTCGCCGCAGCCATGCCGCCAAGGTGACCACGCGAGGCCATCGAGCGGATGAAGACTCCGGGATCCGTGGCGTGCTCCTGCATGCGGATGCGATCGCCCAGCAGGGCGCCACCGGTGAAGGGAGAGCTCGGGTCGATAGCCAGCACACCCACGCGCTGCCCGCGTGCGCGGTACGCCGCGACCAGCGCGGAGGTGACCGTCGACTTGCCTACGCCGGGTGAGCCTGTGAGGCCAATGACGTATGCAGAAGGTCCGGCGGGTAGGGCCGCGAGCGCGTCAGGCAGACCCGGGGCGCCGTCCTCGACCCAGGAGATGAGTCGGGCGACGGCGCGCGCCTCGCCCGCGCTGACCCGGGCGGCGAGCTCGCCGCTGTCCATCACGAACCGGGCACGCTGAGGATGAGGGCATCTCCCTGGCCTCCACCGCCGCACAGGGCAGCGGCGCCGAGGCCTCCACCTCTGCGTCGAAGTTCGTGAGCCAGATGGAGGACGAGTCGTGCACCGGACATGCCGATCGGATGACCGAGTGCGATGGCCCCGCCGTTGACATTGACGATGTCCTCCGACGCCCCAAGCTGGCGCATGGACACGATGCCGACGGCGGCGAAAGCTTCGTTGATCTCGATGAGGTCGAGGTCGCTCACGCTGATGCCCTGCTTCTCGCACGCACGCAGGATGGCGCGGGCGGGCTGCTCGTGAAGCGAGGCATCCGGCCCCGCGACGACACCGTGGGCCCCGATCTCCGCAAGCCACGTGAGCCCAAGCTCCTCCGCCTTGGCGCGACTCATCACCACGACGGCCGCAGCCCCGTCGGAGATCTGCGAGGCCGAGCCTGCCGTGATGGTGCCGTCCTTGGCGAAGGCGGGTCGCAACCCCGCCAGTGATTCGACCGTGGTGTCGGCGCGGATACCTTCATCGCGCGACACCACGACCGGGTCGCCCTTGCGCTGCGGGATCTCCACGGCCACGATCTCGTCGTCGAAGCGACCGGCCTCCTGCGCAGCTGCCGCCAGGCGATGTGACCGCACCGCGAAGGCATCCTGCTCCTCGCGGGTGAGCGAGTAGCGGGCATTGAAGCCCTCGGTCGACTCGCCCATGGCGCATTGGTCGAACGCGCATGTCAGACCATCGAAGGCCATCGAGTCGATGGCCTTCCAGTCGCCGTACTTCACTCCCTCGCGCGAGCCCATGAGCAGGTGCGGGGCGTTGGTCATCGACTCCATGCCGCCCGCGACCACGATGTCGAATTCCCCTGCGCGGATGAGTTGATCCGCGAGTGCGATGGCGTCCAGCCCGGAAAGGCACACCTTGTTGATCGTGAGGGCCGGCACCTCCATGCCGATGCCCGCCTTGACGGCGGCCTGGCGCGCGGTGATCTGCCCTGTCCCCGCCTGGAGGACCTGGCCCATGATGACGTAGTCGACCTGGTCCGG
>CAZLNF010000174.1:0-4018 GCA_964560885.1 uncultured Actinomyces sp.
GTGGTCTCTGTCGGCGTGGGAGTGGGGCTTGCCGTGGTCTCTGTCGGCGTGGGAGTGGGGCTTGCCGTGGTCTCTGTCGGCGTGGGAGTGGGGCTTGCCGTGGTCTCTGTCGGCGTGGGAGTGGGGCTTGCCGTGGTCTCTGTCGGCGTGGGAGACGGCTGGACGACATTGCAGCCTGCGTTCCAGATTGCCTGTCCCGCTGCATTCCAGTTATAGCCCGGGAAGCTCACGTCGGACTCGGAATCCGTAAAGGGAGGAATGATGTCCCCCCAACCCGAGGACATTTCATCGACGTACACCGGACCCGTGTGATCCCCGTGACCGTTGAGGAACTTGTTTCCTTCTTCATCGACACTGGATGTGCTCACGGTGTTGACGACGTAGGGATTATTCGTCGCTGACGTAGCGTGACAGATCGTCACCTTGTCTGATGGCGTGGCGCTGACGCTGGGAATCACGATGAGGGCGCTCACCCCGACCGCTCCGATGAGTCCAATCGTGGCAGCGATCCCCCAGCGAGCGCGATGTACGGATGGTGAACCTGACGCCTTATGGCCATTACTTGACATTGAGACTCCTCGTCGTCGGTGACGGAATCACGCTGTCGCGGCAATCGGGCAATAAGGGTCATGACCGTGGTCACGACCGAGTCACGCACAGGAACCGCAATGTCTGACCATGCGCGGCCGCTTGCACACCGGCTCACGGACCTAGACTCAAGTGGTGTTGCATCAAGCGAGTCGAGTCCTTTTGGTCACCGGTATTGCGCTGTCTGCAGTGGCTGCGGGGTCTCTCCCTGCACAGGCATCGAGGGACTACTCGAGCTTCTTCGCGGACAAGGATCTGATCGGGGCCGGCTGGGCAGCCTGCCCCGATCCCGTCACGTGGAGTGTGGACACGCGGGGCCTCAAGGCACGTGTTGCTCGCCGTGAAGTGCGGCGGATGGAATCCGCGTGGGGGCAATGGTCGGCGGCATCGGGCGTGATGGTGAAGTTTGCGGGGCCGGAGCGACTCACCTTCGATCCGGCGACGAACGGACTTCGGCCCGCGGACGGTTCGGCTGCCCCCGATAGGCATGTCTTCGTTGCATTCAAGAGCCCGAGCGAGGTGCCGATCATGATCGGTGGTGCCGTCGGCCTAGCGATGCCCTCCTCCGTGCTGCTGCCCACCCGGGAGATCATCGGAGGGATGGTCATTCTGCGGCGTGGTTACGTTCTCGAGCAGCGCAAGATCGATCCCGATCGCGTGACGCACCTATACATGCACGAGTTCGGCCATGTCCTAGGCCTTGGGCACAGCACATCCCAGGGCAATGTCATGTATCCCGCCATCGACCACCTGGGCCTCCTGGGGACTGGGGATCGCATCGGTGTCGGGGTAATGACGCAGCCGTGTGCCCGACCGCTGGAAACCACGGTGGTCCGCATCACGGAGTGGAGGGAATGAGTCCGTTCGAGCGACCGAAGGCAATGGCCTCGGCTCGGCCCTTGACCTGCAGGGTCCGATAGATCGCCATGGTCTCCTGGCGGACCGTGGATTCGCTGAAGGCCAGCACCCGGGCAATCTGGCCATTGGTCATTCCCTTTGCCATGAGCGACAGAACGCGCAACTGGCGGGCTGTGAGATTGCCGACGGGAGGCGCTTGGAGGGTTTCCCCTGCCGCCACGTCTTGTCCGCCCCACTTCACCACCGATAGTGAGCGAGGCGCTGCATTCACCGAAGCTGGCACGGGTCCCATCAGGGAGGGATGTGTGAGAGAAGCTTCCGTGAGTGCGTGGGATCCACCGTGGCCGTTGCCCCCGTGACCGTTCGAACTGTGCAACGGAGCGATCTGATCCCTACTCGCAGCGAGGTCAATCGCGAGCGTGATCGGACCAGCGATGGCGGCGATGTCGCGTGAGACTGCGTGGGCATCGGGAATGCGCGAGAAGCGGACGTGGATGACCCCGACCAGGCCATGGGCGGTGGAGAGCGGCCACAGCACCTGGGGTCCATCCTGGAGGTCCGAGATATTGAGGTGCTGCTCGGGGCGCATGCCCACCAGGGGGAACGTGGCCAGCGGCCGTCCCCCTCGGAGCTCAGCACCGACATGGGGGTCGTCGAGGCAGGAGTACTGGTTCAGTACGTCGACATCGGAGCCCTTGCCGAAACTCCCCACAACGCGGAAGCGGCTGTCGCTGCCGACGACGTAGATGGACATGTGCCACGGGTGCAGAGGCGCAAGAGCGGTGAGGACACAGAACTGGCACACCTCCTCCATGCTGACTCGCCCGAGAAGGAAACTCGTCACGTCAAGGGTGAGACAAACGTCATGGTGGGGTGCCTCGACAGCCGTTGCCAGTGGGTGCATGGCCGGCCTGTCTGTCGTGATCTGGTCCACGGAATTCCTCCAGTGCTATAGCGAGAATCATTCAAGCGACGGTGTCGCTGTCCTCTGCACTTCATGCTCTCGCTTATTCGCCTTCGAGTGAAGATGACTGACGGGCAATGACCGTCCATGACCGTCCATAACCGTCCATGACCGTCTAGTGCTGTCTCGTGCTCGGTCATTCGCTTCCTTTACGTCGTCGACTGCGACACATTGCCGTACACCGCATCAAGCGTTGTGATTTCCGAAGGGAGTGAGATGAGCGTCGTATCGGCGCCACCGAGAGCCTGGGCGTCACGACATTCGGCCCACGAGATCGTCGCGGACCTGCAGTCGCTCAGGGATTGGAGCACTCCCGAGGCTTGCATGACGGCGAGTGTTGAAGTCGAGCGTGTGCGAAGGGCCATTGAGGCTCAAGGAGTCGCCTCGCGGTCCGCATCGCGCATCGCCTCGGCGCTCGCGCGCTATGCATTCCTCACCGGAGACTCATGTGATCCCTCGCGTCGCACCCTGTGGCGCCTCCACGCCGTCGATGGCGTCCCCGCAGACATCCTCGCGGGGCTCACCTGGCAGCAGGTGCGGCCTCGACTACGCGAGATCGCCGTGCCCGGTGTGGCTGGGACTCGGTACTTCGACTTGAGTGGAGAGAGCAGTCGACTTGTCATGCTCCTGCGCGAGCGAGCGGAGAAGTCGGGTGTCTCGTCACGGGTCTTCACCCACCGCGACGGCCGGCCCTGGGCGTCGGAGTGCCTGGCCGAAGCCCTGGCGTTGATTTCGGCGCGCTCATGACTCGGACGGTCACGTGGGCGATGTCCTGGGTCATCGCAGGAATCGCAGCGATGACGTTGCTCGCGGCCTGCGAAGGCGGTGGCATGTCGGAGACTCAGGTCGCGGAGCCACAGGAGATCGCCGCAGCGGAGCCCGATCGGGAGATTATCCGCAATGCCGACATGTCACTGCGCGTAGACGATGTGCGCGAGACGGTGGATCGGATCGACAGCATCACGGCCCAGGCAGAGGGCAGAATCGCGAGCAAGAGCGTCACCGCGACGGGGGATTCCCTCTATGCCAACGTCACTGCGCGAGTCCCCGCGGATCGACTCGATTCGGTGATCGCCGCGCTCGGCAGCCTGGGCGAGGTCACCTCGTTGAGCGTGGTCGCCGAGGATGTCACCGCCCAGGGTGCTGATCTCGACGCGCGCATCCAGGCCCTGCAGGCCTCCATCACTCGGCTGAGGGAGCTGCTCGCGGCGGCGCAGACCACCAAAGACCTCATCGAGATCGAGGCCGAACTCACCACGCGTCAGGCGGAGCTGGACTCTCTCGTCGCGCAGCGGGCCGTGCTCTCCGATCTGGTTGCGCTCTCCACGCTCAATGTGTCGGTGAGCCCGAGTAGCGAGGCAGCCGAATGGTCGCCCCCCGGCTTTGCTTCCGGCCTCCAATCCGGATGGAACGCTCTGCGGACTTTGACGGCAGGCCTGATCACCCTCGTGGGATTCCTGCTTCCGTTCATCGCCGTCCTGCTGCTCGTCGCTATCCCCGTGGTCGCCCTGGTCGTTGTCCTGCGACGCAGGAGGTGAGGTGCGCGCATGGAACGTGATCACCTCACGGGGGCAAGGAGTCCTGACCATGTGCGCCGCAGCCCCAGGA
>CAZLNF010000175.1:0-4013 GCA_964560885.1 uncultured Actinomyces sp.
CCCTCGCGGCCTTCCAGTACGCGACCCGCTCAGGCAAGGGCGGCGGTCAGTAGGCGCTGCCCTCAGCTCAGGCTCGTAGGACCGAAGGGCTCGTCTCCCTTGATCGTGACCCGGTGCATGATGCGGCGATTGTCACCGTAGTCGTTGACGGCGTAATGCACCGTGGACCGGTTATCCCACATGAGGACATCACCCTCTGACCAGCGGTGCTTGATGACGAAGTCGGGCCGAGTGATGTGAGCGTAGAGAGCATCGAGGATGCCCCGGCTCTCCGCGTCAGACACGCCGAGGATCCGCGTCGTGAACCACGGATTCACGAAGAGCGCCTTGCGTCCTGACTCAGGATGGATGCGCACCACCGGATGCGTCACCGGATCGAGCCGCGTCACCTTGCCCTCGTCCCAGTCGTTTCCGCCGTTCTGACGCAGGTAGTCCCCGAATTCGCGATTGCCGTCATGCTCTGCCTGGAGCCCGTCCACGAGAGCCCTGACCGGTTCAGATAGCGACTCATAGGCCTGTTCGAGGTCGGCCCACAGGGTGTCGCCCCCGTACGGCGGAATCTGCACAGCCCGCAGGATGGATCCGAGCGGGGGCCTCTGGACGAAAGTCACGTCGGTGTGCCACTCATCGTTCTTCGCCGTCCCATCGATGCTGTCGATCTGCCAGATCTCGGGGAACTCCCTGCTGTATGACGGCATGACAGGGTGCGACGCGGTCAGCTCCCCGAAGCGGCGGCCGAAGGCGATCTGCGAGTCGGGCGTGAGCGCCTGCCCAGTGAACACGAGCAACGTGCGATCAACCAAGGCAGCACGGATAGCTGCGATGACGTCGTCTGTCAGATCCTCACTCACATCGATGTCGAGTACATAGGCGCCGAACTTCGGGGTGATGGGTTCGATGTCGAGTTCGAGTGTCGTGACTGAGCTCATGGCCGTCCTTCCCAGTGTGGCTTGCGGTCTTGGTCAAAGTATAGTCTAGTTTCCCTAGTGAGTTTATAGACAATACCTCCTGAGAGGCGGGAATGCCATGGGGTCGACGGCATCGGCGGTGACGCCTTCGACGGCTTCATCCGCGCCTGAGCCCCCGGCTACGGCGTCACCCGAGGGCGACCGCGCCAAGTCCGCGGGCCGTGCCCGCGCCCGGGCCCTGCGCAGCGCACTCGGGCGCTGGGGCCTCACCCTTGCGGCGCTCCTCGGTGCCCTCGGCGTGTGGTGGTTGGTCACCGCTATGGAGATCTGGTCGCCCATCTTCGTGCCCTCGCCCGCCGCCGTCTGGGAGCGCTTTCTCGCCGTCACCTCAGAAGACGGAAACGTCCGCGGCTACGGCGGCTACCTGCTGTGGGAGCACCTGTGGGCCAGCATCCGGCGCATCCTCATCGGGTCCGGGATCGGCATCGTGCTCGGGATTGCCATCGGACTTCTCATCGGCACGGTGCCCGCCATCCGACACGCCTTCGAGCCCTTCCTCACCTTCTTGCGCCAGTTGCCCCCACTCGCATACTTCAGCCTGCTCATCATCTGGCTTGGCATCGACGAGAGCCCCAAGATCTGGCTCCTCGTCATCGCAGCTATGCCACCCATCGCCGTCGCCACGGCAGCCGCGGTCACTGGAATCCACGAGGACCATGTGCACGCCGCGCAGTCACTCGGCGCACGGCGACGCGACCTCATTCGACTCGTGATCATCCCTGCGGCCTTGCCCGAGATCATCGTTGGCATCCGCATCGGGGTGGGCGTCGCCTACACCTCGGTCGTCGCCGCCGAGACAGTGAACGGCGTTCCTGGCATCGGCGGGATGATCCGCGACGCGCAGCGCTACAACCAGACCGACACCGTGATCCTCGGGATCCTGCTGCTCGGCATCTCCGGACTCATCATCGATGGGCTTCTTCGCCAAATGCAGCTTCGCGTCGGCCATTGGCGAGGCAAGGAATGACCAAGGATTTCCGCTCAGATCGAGCGGACAGCCGCGCTGCGGCAAACGAAGGGAAAAGAATGAACCTGCTCCGAAAGCACAGACGTCTCACCACTGCGGCATTCGCGGCCGTGGCGATGATGGCTCTGGCCGGCTGCGGTGGGTCGAACTCGGGAGGCGCCACGAGCAGCGCTCCCGCTCCGTCGAGCGCGACTGCCGCACCAGAGACAAGTTCGGCCGCCCCCGAGCCCCCCGCGGGGCCGGCCGAGATCCGAATCGCCTACCAGGCGATCCCCAACGGAGACCTCGTGGTCAAGAACCTCGGTCTGCTCGAAGCAGCCCTCCCGGGGACCACCATTACCTGGACGAAGTTCGAGTCCGGTGGAGATGTCAACACGGCCGTCATCGCGGGGGCCGTCGATATCGGCCTCGCCGGCAGCAGCCCGGTGACGATCGGACTCGCCCAACCCATCCCCTACCAGGTGCCATGGATTTTTGACGTTATCGGTCCGGCCGAATCGCTCGTCGTACGCAATGACTCCGGGGTCACCGACCTGAAGGGCCTGGAAGGCAAGAAGATCGCGACACCGTTCGCGTCCACCTCGCACTACAGCCTCCTCGCAGCCCTCGAGGGCGCAGGCATCACCGAGGACAAGGTGACGCTTATCGACCTGCAGCCCCCGGACATCCTGGCTGCGTGGGAGCGCGGCGACATTGATGCCGCCTACGTCTGGTCGCCCACGCTGGACGAACTCGCCAAGACGGGCACGATCCTCATCACCTCGGCGGACATAGCCAAGGCAGGCAAGCCAACGTACGACCTCGCCGTCGTGACCAATGAATTCTCTTCGGCGTATCCGGATGCCGTCGTCGCCTGGCTCAGAGCACAGGATGAGGCTGTAGCGCTGCTCAACAACGATCCCGAGGCAGCGGCAGCGGCAATCGCAGCGGAGCTCGGCATCACGCCAGAGGAGGCTCTTGCGCAGATCAAGGGACTGACGTTCCTCAGCGGGGCGGAGCAGATCAGCCCGGAGTGGCTCGGCACCCCCGAGGCTCCCGGCAAGTTCGCCGACACGCTCCTGGCGACCGGAGAGTTCCTGGTCAACCAGGGCAAGATCCCGACCGCCCCCAGCCTGGACACGCTCCGGGCAGGGATCGCAACCCAGCTCCTGCAGCAGGCCTTCGGCCCGTGACGGAGCCCGTGACGGTGGGTGGTCCGCAGGAAACTGCGGACCACCCACCGGCGCCTGCAGGCGGAGACGGCGCGCCCGTGCGCCTGGCGGGTGTCAGCCAATGGTTCGGAAACGACCCGACTCCCCTTGTTCTCGACGACATCAATCTGGACATCGAGGCCGGTGAGTTCGTCTCCATCGTCGGGCCCTCGGGCTGCGGGAAGAGCACCCTCCTGGGTCTCGTCGCTGGCTTCGACACTCCCCGACAGGGACGCGTGCTCATCGATGGAAGTCCCGTCAAGGGACCGGCACCGGACCGCGGCATGGTCTTCCAGCAGCCACGCCTGTTTTCCTGGATGCGGGTGCTGGACAACGTGTCCTTCGGCCCGCGAGTGCAGGGGATGTCTGGCCAGCAGGCCAACGACATCGCCGTGCGCACGCTCGAACTCGTCGGACTCTCCGGAGAGCAGCGCAAGTGGCCCCACGAGCTCTCCGGGGGGATGCAGCAGCGCGTCGCTATTGCCCGGGCGCTGGCTGCCGGCCCGGATGTCCTACTCATGGACGAGCCCTTCGCCGCGCTGGATGCCCTGACCCGGGAGCGACTGCAGGACGAGGTGCTCGACATCTGGCGCCGCCGGGGCATCACCGTGCTCTTCGTCACCCACAGCGTCGATGAAGCCGCCTACCTCAGCACGCGCATCATCGCGCTCGATCGCAATCCCGGACGTGTCTGCTTCGATGAGAAGGCCGGCCTCGGCGCCGTGCCTGACCGAGCGGGGCTGCGATCCACGCCGGCGTTTCTCAGTATCCGCGATCGTCTCCACGACGTCGTCGTGCGCGCGGCCGGAGGCTAGGGCAAGCGAGCCAGCCCCTAGGCTTCGCGGCATGTCCGCAGCCCAGCGCATCGCCTACCAGGGCGAGCCAGGA
>CAZLNF010000176.1:0-3958 GCA_964560885.1 uncultured Actinomyces sp.
GGCCCTGCCCTCAGGGCAGGCGGCCCTCCGCGACGTCCTCGGCCGCCTGGATGAAGGTCCGCACGGCCGCTCCGGTGCCCCCCTTCGGGGTGTAGCCGTACGGCCCGCCGTCGTTGAAGGCCGGCCCGGCGATGTCGAGGTGGGCCCAGGGCTGCCCCTCCGGCACGAACTCGCGGAGGAAGGCGGCTGCGCTGAGCATGCCGCCCTTGCCGTCGCCGATGTTCTTGATGTCGGCGATGGGGGAGTCGAGGGTGCCGCGCGACTCCTCGGGGATGGGCATGTGCCACATCGTCTCGCCCGCGCGCTTCGAGGTCTCGTAGATCGCGACGCGCAGGTCGTCGTCGTTGGCCATGATCCCGGAGGTCCGGTCGCCGAGTGCGACGGTCTGCGCGCCCGTGAGCGTGGCAGCGTCGACGATGAGGTTGGGCTCCTCCTCAGACGCGGCGACGAGGGCATCGGCGAGGATGAGGCGTCCCTCGGCGTCGGTGTTGAGGACCTCCACCGTGCGCCCGCCGTAGATCGTGATGACATCGCCGGGACGCTGTGCGCCGCCCCCGGGCATGTTCTCCACCGTGGGGATCCACCCGATGACCTTCACCTTGAGTTTCAACTGTGCGATGGCCGCCATCGCGGCGATCACCGCGGCGGCACCACTCATGTCGCACTTCATCGTCTCCATGGCCTTCGGCGGCTTGAGCGACAGACCGCCGGAGTCGAAGGTCACGCCCTTGCCGATGATCGCGATCGAGCGCTTCGCGCCCTTGGGGGCGTACTCCATGCGGATGAGGCGCGGAGGATTCGCCGAGCCCTGTCCGACCGCGAGGATGCCGCCGAATTCATCGCGCGCCAGGGACTCCTCGTCCCACACCTCGACGCCCACGGGCAGTTTGCGCACGGCCTCGAGCGCCTGCTGGGCAATCTCCTCGGGGGGAAGCGCAGAAGGGGGAGTGTTGACGAGATCGCGCGCGTAGTTGACGGCCTCGGCGATGATCTCGGCGCGTGCAAGCGCAGCGGCCTGCTCCTTGTCCTTGGGGTCGCCCGTGATGAGGATCCGCTGCACGGGGGTGGGCTGGCTGGCAGCACTCGCACCACGGAAGGAGTGGAAGGCGTAGTTGCCGAGCAGTGCGCCCTCAGCGATGGCCTCCACGCGAGGCCCGTCGGGTGCCGTCACGACGATCCCGACCGATGCGCTGCCCGCGAGGCTCCGCAGTGCTGAGCCGGCCGTGCGGCGGACCTTCTCGTAGTCGAGGATGCGCGCGTCGCCGAGGCCAACCGCGACGATCATGCGGGCCTTGACGAGGCCGGTGCCTGGGACACGAGTGATCTCGCCGAGCTTGCCCGTGGCGCCCAACGCCTCGAGGGACTTCTCGAGGGAGGTGCGCACGTCGGCGGGCAGTGCCGGGGGGCCTTCGAGGCGCTTCTTGCCATTGGCGGTGATGCCGACGATGAGGGCGTCGACGTCGAGGGTGGTCACGGGGGCGGCGGTGAGGGCGATGCTCGTCATGGGCGACGACCCTAGGCCATTGCACCAATGGCCGGGCGCGGATGTCACGAGCCGCTAGGGTCCCTCGCCATGGCCACCCCGCGCGATGCCGCGAGTCCGAGTGACGCGGTCCCCACCAGTCTTGTCCGCAACCTCGGGCTCTTCGGCGCCATAGCCGTGTCGCTCGCCGTCGTAGGCCCGAGCATGTCGGTGAGCCTCAATCCCCAGGCCATGGCTGAGCAGGTCGGCGGGGCGGTGCCGTTGGTCTACGTCATGGCCCTGGTGCCTATCGCCACGATCGCCATCGCCTTCATCGTCCTCACGCGGCGGCACGGCACCGCGGGATCGCTCTACACGCTGGTCGGACTCGAGCTGGGGCCGCGCGCCGGTGCCATCTCGGGTCTGTGGCTGCTGTCGGCCTACTGCACCTTCACGGCGCTCACCGCCGCCTCCTTCGGCATCTTCACCGCGAGCTTCATCGGGGCTCTCACCGGCATCACCGTCTCTACACCCGCGACTTTTGCGCTCATGGCGGCTGGCCTAGCCACGGCGCTCTTCTTCTCCATCCGTCCCGCGCGCCGAGCGGGGCACCTGCTGCTGGGCATGGAGGGCGTCACGATGACGCTCATCACCGTGACCGTCATCCTCACCCTCGTGGCTCTCCTGACCACAGGTGGCCCGCAGGGTCAGACGGTGGACTTCTCGGAGTTCAGCCTGAGTGGTGTCTCCACCGGAGCGCTGGGGCTGGCGCTCACCTTTGCGATTCTGTCGACCGCGGGATTCGAAGGCGCTGCGGCCGCGGGTGAGGAGACGCGCAATCCCACGCGCAATGTCCCCTTGGCAATCCTCGCCACCGCCATCCTCGTCAACGTCTTCTACATCTTCGTCTCCTCTGTAGGCGTCTGGTCCTTCGGTACGTCGTCGAGTGAGATGCAGGCCTTCGTCAACAGCGCATCGCTGCCCGGGGACATGGCCGACACCTACGTCTCCACGGCGCTCGGTGACCTCATCACCCTCGGTGGAGCGGTCAGTTCGCTTGCCTGCATGATCGCCGCGCAGATCGCCGGCGGACGCATCATGTTTGCCTTCGGTCGCGACGGAGTGCTACCCGAGCGCCTCGGCGTGCTCTCGCGCCGGTGGTCGACACCTGTGCTGGGGAGCGTCATTACGGCGTGCGTCGGCGCAGGCATCGTCGTGCTCTCGATGATCCCGACGGCGGCGGTGCCCTTCTCCGTCTTCGAACTCACCAGCGACTACGCCGGGGTCCTCATCGTGTCGGCGTACGGCGCCGCATGCGTGGCCGCGGCCGTCGTGCTCTGGCGCAGAGGTGGTCGCGCGCGGCTGGGCAGCCTCATCCCGCTCGCGGGCGTGGTCATCGTGCT
Source organism: uncultured Actinomyces sp. (assembly GCA_964560885.1). GTDB lineage: Bacteria > Actinomycetota > Actinomycetes > S36-B12 > S36-B12 > Mxb001. The sequence goes on from CAZLNF010000176.1 coordinate 2,866, forward strand.
GATCGTGCTCTACTTCTCGCTCTTCCCACTGCCGAGCGGCTGGGAGCTCGTCGCGCCGGTCGCCGGAGTCACCACCGTCATCGTTATGGCGGTGGTGGGACTCACGGTCAGCGGACGTGCGGTGGGACAAACGGAGGCTTCGTCACCGTGAAGCGGGCCTGACGGCCGCGCACATCAACGATGACCTCGTCGCCTTCGGCGATGGCGGGGTCGATCAGTGCGAGACCGATGCCCTGCTTGAGCGTGGGAGAGAAAGTGCCACTCGTGGTCTCACCCACGGGCGCGCCGTCCACCGACAGCACCGGCATCTCCGGCCGCGGGATCGCTCGCTCGACCGCGAGGAGGCCGCGCAGGCGTCGACGCGGACCGGCCGCGCGCTCGGCGACCAGTGCGTCGCGGCCGGAGAACGCGGGCTTGTCCCAGCCCACGGCCCACACCAGACCCGCCTGCACCGGGGTGATGTCGAGCGAGAGTTCATGGCCGTGGAGCGGATAGCCCATCTCGGTGCGCAGGGTGTCGCGCGCGCCGAGTCCGGCAGGTGTGGCGCCTGCTGCGACGACGGCGTCCCAGAGGGCGGGGATGACAGCCGCTGGGGCGAGGATCTCGTAGCCGCGCTCGCCCGTGTATCCCGTGCGACACACGACCGCCGGGCTGTCCTGCCACTGTGCGAAGGCGAAGCTCATGTAGTCGTGACCGCAGGGCAGGCCGACGGTCTCGAGGATCGCGTCGCTGCGGGGGCCCTGGACGGCGAGGATGCCGTAGTCCTCGCGCTTGTCGGTGACGGTGACGCCCGAGCCTGCTGAGGCTGCGGTGAGTGCCGCGACAACGGCATCTGAGTTGCTGGCGTTGGGGACGATGAAGGCGTGGTCATCGTCGATGCGGTAGACGATGAGGTCGTCGATCACACCACCGGACTCGTCGCAGAGCAGGTTGTACTGCGCCTGCCCTCCGCCCACGCGGTCGAGATCGTTGGCGACGACGGTGTTGAGCCACGCGATAGCACCGGGTCCGGTCACCTCGGTGTAGCCCATGTGGGATACGTCGAAGACGCCGACGTCCTCGCGGACCGCCGTGTGCTCGGCGACGGTGCCGG
>CAZLNF010000177.1:0-3942 GCA_964560885.1 uncultured Actinomyces sp.
CTGACACCAATGTGCGGTGAAAGGACCAGGAGGTGGAGATGAGAGCTTCCTCATGGCAGTGAAGGGGCCTCGCACCTTTCGGTGCGGGGCCCCTCTGCGTTCAATCGAGGTGGACGCCGATCAGGCGCCACCCTCCTTGAGCTCCACGGTGATCGGCGCGAAGCCGTCGCCCGTGGTGTCGAGACCCTCTGCGGTGAGGGCGGCATTGGCAGCCTCGGCGTACTGGTTGGTGTACGCCGCCGCGCCCGGATCGGCCGTGATGATCGTGATCTCATCGGCGTTGAGCGTGTTGAGTGCCACGGTCACCGTCTGAGCCCACAGGGCAGGATCGATGACGCCGACACCCAGCGGCGACGGCCAGATGAGCTTGTTGACCTCGTTCATCATCCACAGCTGGTGGCTTGCGCCGAGCTTGGAGCCGTTGGCCGTGATGATGTCGGCGCACTCCTGGGCGTTGTCACGGCAGTAGATCCAGCCCTTGAGGGATGCCGTGACGAAGGCCTGGGTCATCTCCTGGTACGCCGGATCCGCGAGACGCTCCTCGGAGGCCCAGATCGCATCCTGGTACATCGCGGTGCCGACGTCGTTCCAGTTGATGACGGTGAAGTCCTCGGGCTTGTAGAGCTCGCCCGTGTCGGGGTTGACGGCCTCGAGGACCTGGGCGTACTCGTTGTAGGTCATGGCCTGGGCGGCATCGATCTCACGATTGAGCAGCGCCTGCATGTCGAACTGCTGCTGCACGAGCTCGACGTCCTTGCCGGGCTTGAGGCCCGCCTGGGTCAGACCGGCGAAGAGCTCGTACTCGTTGCCGAAGCCCCAGTTGCCGACCTTCTTGCCCGCAAGGTCGGCGGGCGTCGTGATGCCCGAGTCGGCCCAGGACACCTGGAGGGTGCCGGAGCGCTGGAACACCTGAGCGACGTCGACGATGCCGGCGCCCTGCTCACGGGAGGCGAGTGCCTTCGGCACCCACGCGATGGCGTAGTCAGCAGCGCCCTGGGCGAGCTGGGTCTGCGGGACGATGTCGACACCGCCCTCGAGGATGGTCACGTCGAGGCACTGCTCCTCGTAGAAGCCCTTGTCCTTGGCTGCGTAGTAGCCACCGAACTGCGCCTGCACGAACCACTGCAGCTGCAGGTTCACGGGCATGAGCTCGGTGCACGCCTCCTCGGTGGGAGCGGCCTCGGACGAAGCCGGAGCGGCCTCGGACGATGCCGGAGCCGCGGAGCTCGACTCGGTCGAACTAGATCCGCCCCCGCACGCGGCCAGCACCATGCCGGCAGCGGCGAGGACTCCGACGGACGCCACGAGGCGACCGCGCGGTCCTGTCTTCATGTTTCCTCCAGTGGGTTGCATCAGGCAGATCGGGTCCGACCGGCCCAGGGTGTCGCCACCCTCTCCAAGGCGAGGGTGATGAGGTAGAACGCGAGCCCGACGATGATCGCGACCACGACATACGCCCAGGCTCGTCCGTATGCGGTGTTTGCGGCGGATGCCGCGATCTTGCTCCCCAGCCCCTCCTGGGGTCCGCCGAAGTACTCGGCGACGAGTGCGGCGATGACCGCGAGGGGCGCGGCCACCTTGAGTCCGGTGAAGAAGAAGGGGAGCGCATTGGGGATGCGCAGGACTCGGAGGACTGTCCGCGGCGTGGCCGACAGAGACCTCAGCAGTTCGAGTTGCACGGGGGGAACGGCCGTGAGCCCGCGGTAGACGTTGACGAAGATGGGGAAGAACACCACGATCGCCGTGATCAAGACGCGGGGTGTGCGGCTGGTGATGTCGAACATGTTGTTGAGGATGGGCGTCAAGGCGACGATGGGCACGGCCGCGATGCCCGCCGCGATGGGGATCATCAGGTTGCGGAACACGAAGAACCGCTGCGCCACCATGGCCAAGAGAATGCCCACAAGGGTGCCGAAGACAAGCCCCAACGCGGCCGTCGTTGCCGTATAGATACCTGTCTCCACCATCAGGTTGAGGTTGCTGGTGAAGGTGGTGAAGATGAGGCTTGGCGCCGGCAGGAGATAGGGCTTCAGGTCCTGGATGACGACCAGGGCCTGCCAGGCGAGCAGGAAGAGGGCGCCGATGAGGACCGGCGGCCAGATGAGGTTGAGTTTGGCCTTCATGAAGTCTCCGCGAGACGGGCGCCGCTCTCGCCCGCGGGCTTCGCCCGGCCGCGCAGCGCTTCGCGCACGGCAGTGACCGCCTCGAAGAACGCGTCGGATTCGCGTGTGTCCTCGTTGCGCTCGCCCAGGGGTACGTCGACAACGTGTGTGATGCGCCCGGGGCGCGGCGACATGACAATCACGCGATTCGAGAGGTAGACGGCCTCGGGGATTGAGTGTGTGACGAAGATGACGGATGTGCCGGTGGCCCCGGCGATGCGCAAGAGCTCATTCTGCATGCGCTCGCGTGTCATCTCGTCGAGTGCACCGAAAGGCTCGTCCATGAGCAGGATCTCCGGGTCGGTCGCTAGTGAGCGCGCGATCGCGACGCGCTGCTGCATACCGCCGGAGAGCTCCCAGGGGCGGCTCTCTGCGAAGTCATGCAACTGCACCATGTCGAGCAGTTCGAGAGCACGCGCCCGACGCTTGGCCTTGTCCCAGCCCGCAAGCTCGAGGGGGAGCTCGACATTGCGCCGGACGGTGCGCCAGTCGAGCAAAGCAGCCTGCTGGAAGGCGATGCCGTACTGGTGGTCCTCCCGGGCCTTCTGGGGCGTCATGCCCGCCACCTCGACCGTGCCGCGCGTGGCCGAGGTCAGGTCGGCGATGACGCGCATGAGGGTGCTCTTGCCGCATCCGGAAGGCCCGATCAGGGAGACGAACTCGCCCTTGCGGACATCGATACTGACGTCGGACAGGGCCGTGACCTCATTGGCGGCGCCTTCGTTGAAGATCTTCCAGACGCCCTCGGCGTGGACAGCGAACTCGCTCACGTGAGCTTCTCCTTCGGCAGGTTGCGCGTGAGGTACAGGTCAAGGAGTGCGACGAGCCCGGCGGCGATGAGACCGACCAGGATCGCGCCGATGACAGCGATGTAGACCTTTGCGGGCTGTGCCGTGGTCTCGCGCGCGTACTCAATGATGAGTCGGCCGATGCCCCCGCGTCCGCCGGTCGAGATCTGGGCGACCACGGTGCCCACGACGGCTGCGGCAGCGGACACCTTGAGGGCCGGCACGAGGTACGGCACGGAAGCCGGGAACCGCAGCTTCCAGAGGGTGGAGCGGGGCGAAGCGGCGTAGGAACGCATGAGCTCGAGCTGGGTCGGCGTCGCGGCGTTCAGGCCTCGCAGGGCGCCGACGGAGAGCGGGAAGAACGCGAGGTATGCCGCGATGAACATGATCGACTGGGTTTGCCCCCACTGGAAGGGGCCAAAACTGATGCGGTTGCCGATGCCGACGATCAGTGGAGCAAGGGCGATGAGCGGCACCGTCTGCGAGGCGATGACGAAGGGGAGCAGCCCGCGCTCCATGAAGGCGAAGCGCTGCATGATGATGGCGAGCAGGAGGCCGACGCTCACGCCGATGATGAACCCACCGAAGGCAATGAGCAGCGTGTAGAGCGCGGCGATGAGCACGGTGAGCCAGACGGGGGTGTCGGACCCTCGCACCTCGGGCTGCAAGGCACCCTGGGCGATGGTCCACACATGTGGCATCGCCTGGTCGGACGTCTCGAAGGGCAGGGTGATCGCGGTCCCCAGGAGCTTCACGCCTTCCCACAGCAGGATGGCGATGACGACCCCGGCAAGCGCCCAGCCCAGGGAGATGGCTCCCTGCTTGATCCGCTTCCCGGTCGTGGAGGTGGTGCCTGAGGCCATCGGTCAGCTCTTCGCCAGCACGGTGTCCTGGATGGCGGGGATGATGCGCTCGCCGTACTCAAGCAACGTGTGGTCCTTGTCGTCGTGCTGGAGGTAGACGGCGAACTGGTCGACGCCGAGGGCCTTGAG
>CAZLNF010000178.1:0-3903 GCA_964560885.1 uncultured Actinomyces sp.
GCTCTCGAACTCGGGGGCAAGAATCCCAACATCATCTTTGCCGATGCCGACCTCGATGCTGCGATCGATAACGCCCTCACCGCGGTCTTCCTGCACAGCGGTCAGGTGTGCTCCGCGGGGGCGCGACTCCTGGTCGAGGAGTCGGTGCACGACAGGGTCGTCGACGAGATCGTGCGGCGTGCGGAGATGATCCGGCTCGGCGGACCCTTCGACCCCGACGCGGAGACCGGCCCCCTCATCTCGCCCGAGCATCGGCAGAAGATCGAGAAGTACGTGGCAGGGGCTCTCGAGGAGGGAGCGGTGCTCCGTTGTGGGGGTCACGCACCCGATCCCGTGGAATTCCCGACGCTGGCGGGCGGCTCCTACTACCTTCCCACTGTGCTCGACGGCTGCCGGACCGACATGACCTGCGTGCAGGACGAGTCCTTCGGGCCCGTGCTCACGGTGGAGACCTTTTCCACCGAGGAGGAGGCCATCGCCCTGGGCAACGACACGGTCTACGGGCTGGCGGGCGCCGTGTGGACCTCGGACGCGGGGAAGGCGGAACGCGTCGCGGGTGCACTGCGTCACGGAACCATCTGGATCAACGACTATCACCCCTACCTGCCTCAGGCTGAGTGGGGCGGCTTCAAGCAGTCAGGTGTCGGTCGCGAACTCGGGCCGAGCGGTCTGCACGAGTATCTCGAGGCCAAGCACGTGTACCGCAACCTCTCACCGGCCCCGAGCGGCTGGTTCGCCGAGGAGGCATGAGATGACGAGCACGACTGCGACAGCGGGGTCACCTGCCATCTCGGTGCGCCACCTGTGGAAGGTCTTCGGCCCGCAGGCCGACAAGATCGTGGGCACGCCATACGCCGACCTTCCCCGCGACCAACTGCTCGCGGACACGGGGTGCACTGCGGCGGTCCGCGACGTCACCTTCGATGTCGCCGAGGGCGAGGTCTTCGTCGTCATGGGACTCTCCGGCTCGGGCAAGTCGACCCTCGTGCGCTGCCTCACCCGTCTCGTGGACTCGACAGCGGGTGAAGTCATCATCGAGGGCGAAGACATCCTCAAGGCGAATGACAAGCAGCTGCGTCACCTGCGGCGCACGGAATTCTCGATGGTCTTCCAGCACTTCGGCCTCCTTCCCCACCGCAAGGTGATCGACAACGTCGCCTACCCCCTCGAGATCCAGGGCGTGAAGAAGGAAGATCGCTATGCCCGCGCGGAGGAGGTCATCCAGCTCGTGGGGCTGGCGGGATACGCCAATTCCTACCCCGAGCAGCTGTCGGGCGGCATGCAGCAGCGTGTGGGCCTGGCCCGCGCCCTCGTCGTAGACCCGGATGTGATGTTCCTCGACGAGCCCTTCAGTGCGCTCGACCCGCTCATCCGCCGCGACATGCAGGACGAGGTCATCCGACTGCATCGCGAGCTCGGCAAGACCATGGTCTTCATCACCCACGACCTCAGCGAGGCGATGAAGCTCGGTGATCGGATCGCCATCATGCGCGATGGCGCGATCGTGCAGATGGGCACGGCGATGGACCTCGTGCTCCATCCCGCGGATGCCTACGTCGAGGACTTCCTGCGGGACATCCCCAAGAGTCACGTCCTCACTCTCGAGACCATCGCGCGCCCCCTGCGTGACGGGGAGTCCGGGGACGGCCCTGCCGTAGCGGGAGACATCATCATCAAGGAAGCGACCCACGCGATCATCGCCTCCGTCGCCCCCGTCCGGGTCATGCGCGACGGAGCCCTGGTGGGCTACGTCGGCAGTGACGACGTGCTGACGCTCATCGCCGGAGATCGCGACTCGGAGTTGGGCGACTAGTCATGGACGTCAAGGCCGTCCTGAGGCTGCGATGGGTGCAGGCGCTCATCGTCCTCATCGTCTGGTTCGTGACCGCGACAGCGCTCAAGGGAGTGCAGACGCAAGAGCTCTCCACGGCGACCGACTCGCCCTTCACCGCGATCATGCGCGACTTCGCCGCATCGATCCGCGGCAATCGCACGGAGAGTTTCCTCTTCGTCTATGTCTTCAATCCGATTCGCTCGGCGATATCAGGCTTCATCGAGATCTTCATGGGGGTCATCGCGGTCCCCGGCGATGGCAATCTCATTCCGGTCCTGGGCTGGTTCGGCACGCTGGTGCTCATCGGCTTCATCGTCTATGCGACGTCGACGCTGCGCATGGCCTTCTTCAGCATGTTCCTGATGCTGCTGTGCGGCATGCTCGGCATGTGGCTCCTCACGATGGAGACGCTCGCCATGACGATCGGTGCGGTCGTCCTCTCGCTCCTCATCGCCCTGCCCCTCGGTGTGTGGGCAGGCCTCAACGACAAGGTCATGAAGGTCCTGAGGCCGTGGCTCGATCTCGCCCAGGTGCTCCCCACGCTGGTCTATCTCGCTCCTCTGGCGCTCGTCTTCCTCATCGGCATCGCGTCGGCGACTATCGCGACGATGATCTACTCGATCCCCATCTGCATCCGCATCACGGCGCTTGCCATCAAGAGCCTCAAGCAGGGACCGATCGAAGCTGCGGAGTCGGCGGGATCGACGCGCTGGCAGGTGCTCACCAAGGTGCAGCTGCCCATGGCCAAGAGCACGATCATCCTGGCCGTCAACCAGACGACCCTGGCGGCGCTGTCCTTCGTCGTGATCGCCGCGCTCATCGGTGCGCCCGGCTTGGGCAAGCCCGTCCTTGAAGCCCTTCAGATTCGCAATGTCGGCGATGGCGTCGTCGCCGGCCTCGCGGTCGTCCTTCTCGCGGTCATGCTCGACAGGTCCACCAGCGCGGCCGTTAATCGTGATCAGTCCGGCTACGCGGCCGCCGATGCGGCGAAGGTGCGCAGGCGCATCGGTCTCGCGATCTTCGGCGTGCTCACGATCGTGGCGATCTACCTGTCGCGCTACGTGCTTGCCTTTGCCGTCTTCCCCGAGCAGCTCAACTTCCAGGAGCCGGTGGCAGAGGCGGCCAATGCCGTGTCGGATTGGATCACGGACAACCTCGGATTCCTCACCGTGACGGGGAGTGAGTTCTTCACCGTCTGGGTGCTCAATCCCCTGCAGGACGTGCTGGCGAACTCGCCGTGGTGGCTCACCCTCATCGCCATCACCCTGCTGGCGTTCATCCTTGCCGGGCGCACCGTGGGGATCCTCGTCTTCGTGCTCCTCGCACTCGTCATGGCGACGGGACTGTGGAACGACACCATGCTCACGCTCGCGATGACCCTCATCGCCACGGGCTTCGTCGTCATCATCGGCATCGTGATGGGAGTCTGGGCAGGTCGCAGTGCCAAGGTGGATCGCTTCCTCAGACCCTTCCTCGACGCGGGCCAGACGATGCCTGCCTTCGTCTACCTCGTGCCGGTGCTTGCGCTCTTCGGTCCGACGCGCTTCGCCGCCATCGTGCTCGGTGTCGTCTACGCCGCTCCCGTCGTGATCCGCATCGTCGCCGACGGCATCCGCAAGGTGCCCAAGGAGTCGGTGGAGGCTGCCGTCTCCGCGGGATCGACCAACCTCCAGGTCATCACGAAGGTGCAGTTGCCTGTGGCGCGCCGTTCGATCCTGCTCGGGGTCAACCAGGGGCTCATCTTCGTGCTCGCCGTCGTCGTCATCGGCGGATTCGTCGGCGCAGGAGGCCTCGGCTACCTCGTGATCGTGGGTCAGTCCAAGCCCGAGCTCGCCGGGAAGGGCCTGGCCGCGGGCATCGCGATCGTGCTCCTGGGCATCATCCTCGATCGAATTGCCCAAGGCAGGCCCCAGAAGTCCCCCCAGGGGCACCACTAGCGATACGCATCCGTTATCCCCAATACGCCGTATCCCGGGTGGTGCGCGCCTACGATGACGGCGACATCTACCTTCCGGGAGGAAGAATGAAGCGAGTAGGCAAGGGCGCTGGCCTCGTGGTCGCGCTCGCCA
>CAZLNF010000179.1:0-3883 GCA_964560885.1 uncultured Actinomyces sp.
TCGAAGAGCATCACGCCGTCGATGACCATGAGGTTGTTGGGCCGGTCCATGGTGAGCCACAGCGCATCCTGTGCGCTCATGGGCCGCTGCGCGTCTTGCGCGCTCACGGGCCGCTGGGCGTCCGGCACTGCTCACCTCCTCATGTAGCCCGGCGAGTCGGCAGAGCCGCCTCTGTCGGGCTGGGGCGCTCCACGGTACGCCGGGTTGCCCCTTCCGGCTCGGGATGCGGACCGATGACAGGATGCGGCCATGGCCGAGCCGGTGTTCCTGCCCTCCGGGGAACCCACGCGGATGGCGGTGTTTGCCTCCGCGGCGAGCGAGCGCGCGGGCCGCGATCTCACGGCGTACGACGACCTGCACACCTGGTCCATCACCGAGCCTGATGCCTTCTGGTCGCTGGTGTGGGATCACTTCGGCGTGGTGGGCGTGAGAGGTGAGGTGGCAGCGGAGGCGGCGGTGCTGCCCGACGCGCGCTTCTTCCCTGCCGCGACGCTCAACATCGTCGACACCTACCTGCGCCCGGTGCCCGAGAGAGACTCCGCCGATCAGCCGATCGTCGTGCAGACGGCCGAAGTGGGTGAGGGCATCCGCGTCGTCGCCTCGCTCACGCGCGAGGAGCTCCTCGAGCGCGTGTCTGCCGCAGCGGCGGCGCTGCGGACCCGCGGTGTCAGGCCCGGGGACCGCATCGCGCTCGTCCTGCCCGTCGGCATCGACGCCCTCGTCGTCACCCTCGCGGGACTGGCGGTGGGAGCGGTGGTCTCGAGCGCGGCGCCGGAATTCGGCGTGCCGGCGATTGTCGATCGCTTCGGCCAGCTCGATCCGATCGTGCTCGTCGGCACCACGTCCTATCGATGGGCAGGCAAGCGCCACGAACGTCGCGAGCACCTCGTCGACCTCGTCCGCGAGCTCCCCAGTGTGCGCGCGGTGCTCGTGGTGCCAGGCGCCGATGACCCGACCAGCCCGGTTGATCCCGATGTCGTCGACCTCGCCGGCATCGCAGCCCGGTGCGTTGCCGGAAGTGACCGGATCCTCCAAGTGGACCTGCTCGCGGACGCCGAGCGGCGGCACCGTGGTGCGGCGCTCCACGCTGAGGCCCTGCCCTTCGATCACCCGGCCTACGTCCTCTTCTCCTCTGGCACGACAGGCAAGCCGAAGTGCCTTGTGCACCGTGCGGGCGGCGTGCTCGTCAAGCACCTGGTTGAGGGAGGGCTGCACGGCGACTTCGGCCCTGGCGATCGCGTCTGCTTCTACACGACCACCGGCTGGATGATGTGGAACTGGGCCGTCTCCATCCTCGCCACGGGCGCGACGCTGGTGCTGCACGACGGTGCGCCGACCTTCCCCACCAGTGACGCGCTCTTCGACCTTGCCGAGACGGCTGACCTGACCCACCTCGGGCTGGGTGCGCGCCTGCTCGACGCCATGCGCTCGGAAGGCCGAGCCCTGCGGCAGGAGCGCGACCTAGAGCGACTCCGCATGGTGCTCGTGACCGGCTCGCCGCTCACCGAAGCGACGGCTCGATGGCTCGTCGACGAGCTCGGCCCTGCAGTGATGCCCCAGCCCATCTCGGGTGGCACGGACCTGGTCGGCTGCTTCCTCGCCGCTTCGCCCACGCTGCCGGTGCGGCCCGGCGAGATCACGCGCGCGGCTTTGGGCATGGATGTCGCGGTCTATGACGAGGACGGCAATCCCACGACCGATGACACCCCCGGCGAGCTCGTATGCCGCAACACCTTCCCCACCGTGCCGCTCGGCATCTGGGGAGATGACGGGACGCGACTCCACGAGACATACTTCGCGGCCTACCCGGGCGTGTGGACCCACGGTGACCTCACCTCGCGCACAGAGCACGGTGGGTTCATCATCCACGGGCGCTCGGATGCCACGCTGAACGTCGCGGGCGTGCGTATCGGCACGGGCGAGGTCTACGCGGCCCTCGAGCACGTGCCCGGTGTCATCGACGCGCTGGCCTTCGCCCAGGCCTGGGATGGCGACACGCGGATGGTGCTCCTCGTCGTGCTCGCCCCGGGCGTCACGCTCGACGATGACCTGCGCGGGCGCATCCGCACCACCCTGCGCGAGCGCGGATCCCCCCGCCACGTGCCCGCTGTGGTCGCGCAGGTGACCGAACTGCCACGCACCCTCACGGGCAAACTGGCCGAGATTGCCGCAGCGGACACGGTCAACGGACGGCCCGTCCGCAATCGCGATGCGCTCGCCAATCCCGAGTCCCTCGATGCGATCGCCGTACTCGAGGAATTGAGAGCGTGAGCGTTCCGCTGCGCGGACTGGCTTTGTCGGTGTCCCACCGACGAATCGGCAGGATGTGAACATGTCACACGCGCAGGCCCTGCTGCTCGACGTCGGTGTTGTGCTCTTCAAGTCCGCATGGGAGATTGCCGACGACTACGAGCGCCTGCGCGGACTGCCTGCCGGCACGGTCGTCGGTCGCGGGCCCCTGGAGTGGACGGCACCGGACGAGACCTGGGAGCGCTACCGGCGTGGCGAGATCACCGAGCGGGAGTACTGGCTGACCTTCGCTGACACCGCCGTGGCCAACGGTGCACCGCTCGACGGCCATCCCCACCTCATGCGGGCGATGTTCCAGCAGCCCGGGGTGGAGCCCGTGCGGGCCGAAGCCCTCGCCCTCGTCGAGGAGTGCAAGGCAGCGGGGAGGGCGCTGGGCATCCTCACCAATGAGCTCATGGACTTCCAGGGCCGGGAGTGGGTGGAGTCCCAGTCGTGGTTCCCCGATTTCCCGGTGCTCGTGGACTCCTCCGAGCTCGGGATCCGCAAGCCCGACCCGCGCCCCTACCTCCTCTCCGCCGAGCTCCTGGGCCTACCGCCCGAGGCGATCGTCTTCATCGACGACAACCCGTCCTACGTCGAGGGCGGCCTAGCCGTAGGGATGCGCAGCATCCTGCTCGACGTCCTCGACCCGGCGGCCGCCTTCGATGCGGCGCGCGTGGACCTGGGGCTCTAGCCGGGTCATCGCCTCGCATCAGTGTTGATGGCGAGGCGAACGTCGGCCGACTGTGCCACGATGGTCGGGCACCGCCATGGGGGAGGTGCGCGCAGGGGATTCGGGGGGATCCATGTCGATCGGGAGCAATGACCCGCGCGTGCTCGTGCTCGGGGGAGGCCCTGACGGACGCGTATCCGGGCTCATGGGGGTCCTTGACGGCGCGGGCTACCGCGTCGACGTGCGCGATCATTCCGACTCCACCGGGCGATTGCCCATCGAGGCGATGGACTACGACATCGTCGTCCTCGACCCGCGCGCCCTTGCGCCTCAGGCAGTCCCGGCGACTGATCTCGGCGATGTCGAGGTGGGCCGGCTGCGCATCGACGCGCGGCGGCGCACCATCACGGTGGACGGTGCGCCCGTGCGCATGTCAGCCAGGGAGTTCACGCTCCTGCACCACCTGGCCGCGCATCCCGATGTCGTCTTCAGTCGGGACGCTCTCCTGCGCGCGGTGTGGGGATCCGCGTGGCGCACGGAAGGATCTGTGACGGAGTACATCCGCCGACTCCGCATGATCCTCGCGCCGACCGGACTCGGGGAGTGCATCGTCACGCGCAAGGGCTTCGGCTACTCCTTCGACCCCGATGCGGTGCTCTAGCGACTACCTGCGACGCGCGGCGAATCCGAGGTAGGCCAGTCCCGCAAGGCCCACCGCCGTCGCCACACCGGCGACGGTGCGCTGTCTGCGCACCGTCGGCTCGATCTCGGCGTAGGGAACCGTGCTGAAGCTCACCATCTCGTAGCGCGTCTTGTAGCGGTCCCCGAGTGCGCGATGCAGGAGAAGTTCGGTGCTGTGCAGCGCTCGGTAGGACAGGGAGTTGACCGAGTCGCGCATCTCGATGAAGTTGTGCAGCGCGA
>CAZLNF010000180.1:0-3834 GCA_964560885.1 uncultured Actinomyces sp.
GTCCAGACCTTCCAGCCCCACGGGCGGGGATGGGCGGTGTTGAGCGTTGTCCGGGCATTGGTGATGGGGTCGCCGGGGAGCTCGTGTGCCGTCTGCAGGCGCAGGATGTCGGGCTCGGCCCAGAGGTAGGTCTCGTCGACCGGCGCCACGAGCGGGTCGAGCGCGGCCTTGTCGGCGCCGACGTAAAAGACATTGGGGCTGGTGTTTTGCTCCGGGGCCCGCACGGTCACGGGCTCGATGCTGAGCAGCTTGCGGATCCCGCTGTTGGGGTCGTCGAGGTCGCCGACCCAGATCGACTCGGTGGGGCAGACCTGGACGCAGGCGGGCTCGAGACCCTGGTCGATGCGGTGCGCGCAGAAGTTGCACTTGGCCGCGGTGTGGGTCTCCTCGTCGATGTAGATCGCGTCGTAGGGGCACGCCTGCATGCACATCTTGCATCCGATGCAGCGGGACTTGTCGAAGTCGACGATCCCGTCGTCGCGGATGAAGAGGGACTGCGTGGGGCAGGCCTGGACGCACGGCGCATCCGTGCAGTGATTGCAGCGCAGGACCGCCATCTCCCGGGTCGTGTCCGGGAAAGACCCCTTCTCGACGTACTTCACCCAGGTGCGGAATTGCCCCACCGGGATCTGGTGCTCGGTCTTGCAGGCCACCGTGCAGGCATGGCAGCCGATGCAGGTCCGCTGGTCGATGGCGAATCCGTAGCGCACGCGATCACTTCTTCCGGATGTAGAACTTCATGACGCCGTCGGCCTCTTCGGACTCGACGAGCTCGTTGCCGGTCTGGGTGGCCCAGGCAGGGATGTCGGAGCGGGCGCCGTTGTCGGTCGCCTCGAGCAGCAGAATCTGTCCGCTGTCGATTTCCTTGATTCCCTTTGCTGTCATCAGGACGGGCATGGGGCAAGTCTGCCCCTTGGCGTCCACGACCTTGGCTGCATCTGGCATGGGGACTCCGTTCGGATGGTCTTGCGGGATCTAGATGAAGAGGTTGATGTTGGACTTCGACATCTTCTGCAGTGCCGTGGCTGCGCCCACCGGCTCGCCAAGACCGTCGACCATCTGCTCGGGCTTGATGCCAAGCAGGTCCATGGTCATCTGGCAGGGCCAGAGGTTGACACCGAGCTCCTTGCACATGTCGAAGAGCTCCTCGGGCGGAGCGAGCTTGTTCTTGTCCGCGACCTTGCGCATCATCCATGCGCCGGAGCCGCCCATGTTGAGCTTGGAGAGCTTGGCCTTCTTGAAGCCGGGTGGATTCATGCCGGCGAGTGACTTCGTCATCGCGTCGTATCCGGTGATGCGCACGTCTTCCTTCACCAGGGGGAAGAGTCCCCAGAAGGTGAAGAAGACCGTGACATCCATCCCGCTCGCGGCGCCGGTGGAGCTGAGGATGAAGGTCGGCCAGAGCTTGTCGAGGTCACCGCTCCAGGCGATGATCGTCATCGATTCGGGCGTATCGACGTCTTCCGTTGCACTCATGTCGTCTCCTATCGTGGTGCTACCTGCCCATGACGCTAAGGGGCTGCGGTGTCCGGGGCAAGCATCGCCCTGCGACTTTGCATTTCCACTTCACAGGAGCCCATCTACACATTAGCGTTTGCGCATATAGTTGAGGAGCAATTCCGAGCAATCATCTCGCCCAGGTCGGAAGGAGTTGCCCGTGGCGCGATCGATCACCCCCGCGGAGCTGTACGCCGAGATCGACGAGGGGCGCTGCCCCTACATCCTCGATGTGCGCAATCAGGACGAGTACGCCACCTGGCAGATCGAGGGCACGCGCAGTGTCCCGATGAAGAACGTGCCCATCTGGGTCGCAGTCGAGGAGTCCGAGACTCTCGCCCAGGAGATCCCCGACGACACCGTGGTCGTCTGCGCCCACGGCAACGGCAGCGACCTGCTCATCGACGTGCTCAAGGACGAGGGGCGCGAGGTGCGCACTCTCGAGGGCGGCACCGCCGCGTGGGCCGAGCTGCTCGTGCCGCGTGTCATCGACGGACTGCCCGAGGGCATGGTCGGCTACCAGATCGCGCGTCCCGCCAAGGCGTGCCTGTCCTATCTCATCGGTGCCCCGGGGCACGGCTGCATCGTCGTGGATCCTGCCCGCTTCCCGCAGACGTATCTCGACCTCGCTGCCCAGCACGGCATGACCATCACGCACGTGATCGATACGCATATTCATGCCGATCACATCTCCGGGGGGCCGGCGATGGCGGCCGAACTCGGCGTTCCCTATCACGTGCCCGTCGAGGACTCCGGTCCCGCGACACCCTTCCCCAATCAGCCGCTGGCCGACGGGACCGTCATCGATCTGGGCGCCGCCACGCTGGAGGCCCTGGCCATCAAGATGCCCGGCCACACCCCGGGCAGCACCTGCGTCCATATCCCGGGCCACCTCATCCTCACGGGTGACACCGTCTTCGTGCGCGGGCTCGGGCGCCCCGACCTCACCGGCAAGGCCTCCGAGCTCGCCACCGAGCTCTTCCACACCATCCACGACCGGCTCGCCCCGCTCGACCGGGCCACCAAGGTGATGCCGGCCCACTGGACGCTCATGGAGGAGATCGACGACCGGGGCATGGTGGAGACCACGCTCGGGGCGGTCTTCGAGGCCGACATCATGACCGTGGGGGACATGGAGCGCTTCATCGAGGAGATCGTGGCGACCCTGCCGGCGGCTCCGGACTTCTACGAAACCATCCGACTGGTGAACGCTGGCCAGGCGGCGACGGCTGAGGAAATCCAGACCCTCGAGATCGGCAAGAACCAGTGCGCCGCGTCAACGAGCATCTGAATTCGGACATATGAGAGTCTGAGATCATGAAGCGAACCCCCCTGATCGCTGGCGCCGGCTTGGCCGCCGCTGGCCTCGTCCTTGCCGTCATCCCCGCTGGCCCTGCGGCCGCGGCCGACCCCGTGCCGTGCGCCCAGATGGGCAGCAATGTCACGATCCTCAACACCGCGACGCCTACCTGCGTCGGTCTCTACACCTCAGGCTCGGCCTCGATCCTGCTGCCCCCCAACGCGCCGAAGATCCTCTACGGCGTGGTCAACATGACCGGCTCGAGCACGCCGCCGACCACGTTCACTGACCAGAATGGCAAGACCTATCCGCTTAACCCCACCGAGGGGAAGCGCTGGCTGTCCGTGGGCCCGACCAAGGCAGCGCAGACGATTGTCCGAGCTGAGATCGTCAACAACAAGATCGGTAAGACCTTCCCCTACCTCTTCATCACCGACGACGCGATCACCGACCGCTTCGCCGGCAAGACGTTCATTGGCAAGACCAACAATGCCAAGGGCTCGAAGTCGCCCATCTCCATCTGGACGCGCATCGACTGGGCACAGGGTCTCTCATCAGACGGCGGCCTGCGCGGCGTCATCGCCAACTACAAGCAGAACGTCGTTGAGGCCGGCCAGTGCAAGCCCGCCATGACCAAGCAGCACACCGACATGGTGAAGGAGCGCTTCGGCCAGAAGGGCAAGCTCAACATGGTGTGGAATCCGGGCCTTTCGAAGGGCGCGGACTCCATCATCGGCATCCGCACTGAGCAGAACGCCCTCTTCACCAACCCGGCCCCGACCGCCCTCGTGCTCACCCAGAAGGTCTGGAAGCCGGGCAAGATCAACTTCACGCTGGCGAGCTCCGACAAGGGCCTCATGAAGATCGTTGTCAACGACATCCGCGGCGGCAGTGCCGTCCAGAAGTGCTCGCTCAACCCGTAATCTCGCTCAACCCGTAATGAGGAATTGATCAGTGGACCGTGAGACGGCGCTTGAGATCCATGAGTTGCATGCACGCTTGTGCAAGGCGATCGCGGATCCCAAGCGCCTTCTCAT
>CAZLNF010000181.1:0-3832 GCA_964560885.1 uncultured Actinomyces sp.
ATGAAGAGGAGGGCCGCCCCGCGGTGCATCTGGCGGATGAGCAGTCCACCGCGCACATCGAACGAGATGTCGAGTGTGGAGGCGTAGGCCTCCGTCATGTAGATGCCCTTGAGCGGGACGTAGGAGCCGTTGTAGACGACCTCGACCATGCTCGGCTTGTAGAAGAACGTGAGGAAGACACCGGTGAGCAGCACGATGATGAAGCTGTAGAGGGCGATCTCGCCCAGCATGAAGGACCAGTGGTCGGGGAAGACCTTCTTCAGGCTGCGACCCAGGAATCGGTTGGAGCCGACCCGCTGGTCGACGTAGGTGGCGACGGACTCGCCGACCTTCTCCGTAGTGCTCATCCGCGCTCCCAGAAACTCGGCCCAACGGGCTCAGCGAAGGGTGCCTTTGCCACGAGGAATCCTTCCTCATTGACACCAATCGGCAACTGGGGCATGCGCCGAGCCGCAGGCCCAAAGACGACATTGCCCGCGTCGGCCAGGTCGAAGGTCGACTGGTGGCACGGGCAGAGCAGGTGATGCGTGCGGTGCTCGTAGAGGGCGATGGGGCAGCCCACGTGGGTGCAGATCTTGGAGTAGGCGAGGATCCCCTGGTAGTCCCAGCCGTCGCCCTGCTGCGCGCGAATCTCGTCGGGCTCCATGCGCACGAGGATGATCGCCGCCTTGCCGCGAGCGTTGAGGTTGTGCTCCTCCTCCTGGATTTCCATGATGTTCTCAGGGAGAGCCGAGACGAGGCCGCCGACGGGGATGTCCTCAGGGCGGAGCTTGACGTAGGTGCCGTCGGTGACGATGGGCATGTCCTCGACCCACGCGGTGGTGCTCAGCAACTCGACCGGGCTCGGTCCGCCGCTGCCGTTCTTGGGGCTCCAGAGGTCGCGAAGCAAGATGACGAGAGGAATGGGGAAGAGGGCGAGAGCGGCGATAAGGGTGCGGCGGATCAGCTTGTACTGAGCGAAGCCGGACTCCTCCTTGCCTCGCTCGTACTGCTCGGCTGCCTCGACATCCTCGTGCGGCGTAGAGGCGAGGGAGTGGCGCTCCTGGACGACCTCGACGTCGGGCATGAGCTTCTTGGCCCACTGGATGGCGCCCGCGCCGATGCAGAAGACGCCCAGGCCGAAGGTCAGGCCGAGGGCAAAGTTCTGGTAGCCGATCTCGCCGAGTACGGGGATGTAGATGTCGGCCTGCGGATCGATCGCGACGTAGGCGACGAAGAAGAGGACGACCATGAGCATGGAGACCATGAAGAGCCCGGCCACCTGGCGCTCGGCGCGGCGCGCGGCCTTGGGGTCGAAGTCGCTGCGGCGAGGCCGGTGCGGGATGTCGGCAGCAGGCAGGGCGCCGGGACCCTCGTAGAGCGGACGGGCGAGGTCGTCAGCGGGTACGTCGCTGCTGCCGTGCCCGTGGTCGGGTGCGCCTGCGCTACCGCGCGTGGTGAGGTCGCTCATCGCGCCTTGATTCCGATCCAGACGGCAAGGCCGACGAAGGCGGCCATGACACCGGCCCAGAGGAAGAGACCCTCGGAGACGGGGCCGAGGCGCCCGAGGGCGAGGCCGCCGGGGCTCGGCGCCTCCTGGAGGTCCATGACGTAGGCGATGATTGCCTGCTTGTCTTCGACGGCGAGGGTGCCGTTGCCGAAGACGGGCATGTTCTGCGGGCCGGTGAGCATGGCCTCGTAGATCTCCTGCGGAGTGGCCGTCATGAGGCTCGGGGCGTACTTGCCGTCCGTGAGCGCCCCGCCGCCGCCGGCAGCCTGGTGGCACTGTGCGCAGTTGATGCGGAAGAGCACGCCGCCCTCGGCGATGTCGGCATCGCTGTAGTCGAGTTCCTCGGCCGTGGGGATGGCGGGTCCGGGGCCGAGCGAGGCGATGTACGCCGCCATCTGGGCGATCTCGTCTTCGCTGTAGATAGCGGGCTTCGTGGGCGCCTGCGCTCCGGGCGCTGCCATGGGCATGCGACCGGTGGCTACCTGGAAGTGGACTGCGGCTGCGCCGACGCCGATGAGTGTCGGGCCGTTGCTGGTGCCCTGGGAGTCAAGGCCGTGGCATGACGAGCAGCCCTCGAGGTAGAGGCGCTTACCTTCGTCGATGGCCGTCTGGTCGCTGGTCGCGACAGCCTCGGCGGGGGCTGCGGTCGTGGCGACCGCGTAGACACCGCCGACGCCGAGCAACGCCGCGAGGAGCAGCATCGAGGCCACGATCGGATTGCGCCGCCGGGCCACCAGTCCCTTCACGCCAGTCCCTTCCGTCTTGTGTCGTCGCCCGAGCGCTGAATGCGTGCCGTATGTCGCTTACTTGAGGATGTAGATCATGAAGAACAGCGCGATCCACACCACGTCGACGAAGTGCCAGTAGTAGGAGACGACGATCGCGCGCGTGGCCTGATCGTGGGTGAATCGCTTGACGACGTACGTCGTCGCCAGCACGAGGAGGAAGGCGACCAAGCCGCCCGTCACGTGCAAACCGTGGAAGCCCGTCGTGAGGTAGAAGGCGGAGCCGTAGGCATTGCTCGACAGCGTGAGGCCCTGATGCACGAGTTCGACGTACTCCGTGACCTGGCCCGCGATGAAGACCGAGCCCATGAGGAAGGTGATGATGAACCACCGACGCAGGCCCTTGACGTCGCCGCGCTCCGCGGCGAAGACACCAAGCTGGCAGGTCACCGATGAGAGCACGAGGATGGTGGTGTTGACGCTCGCGAAGGGGATGTTGAGAAGCTGCGTCTCCTGCGCCCATAGCTCGGGGTTGACCGCCCGGAGGGTGAAGTACATCGCGAAGAGGCCCGCGAAGAACATGAGCTCGCTCGACAGCCACACGATGGTGCCGATGGCCACGGCATTGGGCCGATTGGCCGGCGCATGCGCGAAGGCCTGGCTCACGGGAGGAGTTGCGGTCGCCACAGGCCCCACTCTGCCAGAGGCGCCCCTGAGGGGGGTGTAGACCCCCCGACAGGGAGGCGTCCCGATACTCTGGCGCCGTGACGGATGCCGAAGCCCCTGCCGCCACCTTGATGGTGCTGGTCTACAGCGACGACCGGACCGCCCGCGAGGAGGTCCTGCGGGGCCTCGGTCGGCGCCCCGCTCCGGAGCTTCCGGCCCTGCGCTACCTCGAGTGCGCGACCCTCCCGGCCGTCCTCAAGGCCATGGACGCCGGGGGCGTGGACCTGGCCATCCTGGACGGGGAGGCCACGCCTGCGGGCGGAATGGGCCTGTGCCGGCAGCTGAAGGATGAGATCTACTCCTGCCCACCCATCCTGGTGCTCACGGGGCGCCCCCAGGACGCCTGGCTCGCCACCTGGTCCCGGGCCGACGGAGTCGTGCCCCGGCCTATCGATCCCATGGTCCTGGCCGATACGACGGCCGCGCTGCTGCGCCAGCGCCTCGCCGGCCTGCCGGTCCGCTAGCGATATGGGCGATATGCCCGACTTCATGGCTACGGCGTCCCGATGATCCCCGCCGCTCCCTCCTGGCCCTCGGTCCTCGGTCGCCTGGCGGCAGGCCTGGACCTCGACGCCGACTCGGCCCGCTGGGCCCTGGCTGAGGTGATGGCGGGGGAGGCCACCCCGGCCCAGATCGGGGCGCTCCTGCTCGGCCTGCAGGCCAAGGGCCCGACGGCCGAGGAGGTAGCGGCCGCCGCTGATGCGATGCGGGCCGCGGCGCTGCCTGTGGAGGTGCCCGGAGTCCTGCTCGATGTCGTCGGCACCGGCGGCGATTCCTCTGGATCGGTCAATTTCTCCACGATGGCCGCCATCGTGGCGGCGGCGTGCGGCGCGACGATCGTCAAGCACGGCAATCGCGCGGCGAGCTCTGCATGCGGCACCGCCGACGTGCT
>CAZLNF010000182.1:0-3831 GCA_964560885.1 uncultured Actinomyces sp.
CCATGAGCGCCGAACCGGCGCCCTGCATGACCGACTTCACGTCGGCGAAGTCGAGGTTGATCAGGCCGGGGGTGGTGATGAGGTCGGTGATTCCCGAAACGCCCTGCAGCAGCACGTGGTCGGCCTGACGGAAGGCATCGATGACGCTGATGTTGCGGTCGGTGAGCGACAGCAGTCGGTCATTGGGAATGACGATGAGGGTGTCGACCTCGGCTCGCAGTGCGTCCACGCCTGTCTCCGCCTGCGACTGGCGACGACGGCCCTCGAAGCCAAAGGGTCGGGTGACGACGCCGATGGTGAGCGCGCCGAGAGACTTGGCGATGCGCGCGACCACGGGTGCGCCGCCGGTGCCGGTGCCGCCTCCCTCGCCTGCGGTCACGAAGACCATGTCAGCGCCGCGGAGGACCTCTTCGATCTCCTGGGCGTGGTCCTCTGCCGCCTGGCGGCCGACCTCGGGATCCGCTCCCGCGCCAAGACCGCGCGTGAGCTCTCGACCGATGTCCAGCTTGACGTCGGCATCGCTCATGAGCAGCGCCTGAGCGTCGGTGTTGATCGCGACGAACTCCACGCCCTTGAGGCCCACGTCGATCATGCGGTTGACGGCGTTGACGCCGCCGCCGCCAATCCCGACGACCTTGATGACGGCCAGGTAGTTCTGCGGTGCAGCCACGGGTGCATCCCTTCGGTGCGGTGCGCGAGCGTCCTCGTGCACCGTGCGGGCTGGCACGCGTAGATCTCAACTTCAAGTCGAAGATGAAATCCAAGATCCGGTGCCTCTCGCCACGAGGTTAAGGGTCAACCTCATCTCGAGCAAGAAGCCACGCCTGTCCCACGCATCACATCCCGCGTGGGTTCACGACCTCTCCCCTCACCTCGCGGGCGAGGGCCGCCACCGCGTCGGGGGTGCCCGGTGCACCGCACACCCGGGCCAGCCACGGGGCCGGCGCCGGGACAGATCCGGGCAGGGCGTCCGGCGGGATGCGCTCGGGGTCCGGATGGGCGAGCCCGGGGTGGTGCACCACGGGCCAGCCCTGGAGGGCGAGCGTCCGCACCGTGGCGCCCTGCCGATTGCAGCGCGAGGGTCGGCATGCGTGGACGATTCCCGGCCGCACGCCCGGGAGGGCGGAACCCAGGATTCCGCCGACCGTGTCGACGGGGTCCAGGAGGACCAGGGACGCCACGGGCTCGACGCCCGGGCGTGCCTCGAAGCACCCGGCGACATGCACCGCCACCGCTGCGCCCGCCGAGTGCCCCAGCACCGCCCAGGGACCGGCAGCCTCGATCCCCCGGGCCTGCGGGATGCCCATCTCGACCGCCCGGGCCACGGTGAGCGCTCCCTCGGTGAGCCAGCGGGCATCGTGCAGGGACCGCACCGGGCGCAGCGTCGCGATATCGGGACGGACCACCCCGAAGCCCGCACCCGCGAGGAGCCCGGCCAGGCCGGCGAGATCAGCCGCGTGGCGCATGAAGCCGTGCTGCACCCAGGCCCAACCCCGGGGCTCACCCTGCGGCGCGGTCCACGTGGTGCGCAGCCGTCCCCCGGAGGGCAGATCGAGCGCGAGCACGACCTGCGATGCTGTTGCCGTCACAGGCCTAGCGTGCCACCGCCGGGATGCGCCCGCGGGTCCGGCGCGAGAGGCTGGACACCCAGGCCGATCTCGGGAGGTCACATGGGTCTGGCAGGGGCGGAGATCCGCCGTGCCAAGTTGCGCTTCACGCTGCTCACCGGTGCGGTCTCCCTGCTCGTCTTCCTCGTCCTCCTTCTCTCGACGCTCTCGGCCGCACTCGTCGGGGCTCTCGTGGGCGCCCTCGAGGGACTGCGCGCGGATGGCCTGGTCTACGCCGACTTCGCCCGCGACAACATCGCCGCGAGCCGCATGGATCCCCAGGTCGCGGCGGCCGTGGCCGGCATCGACGGCGTGACGGCAGCGGCGCCGCTCTCCACCTTCACCACCGCCGCGGTCATCGAGGGCACCCCGGCTGACGTCCAGGTCTTCGGCTTCGTCCCCGACGCTCCCGGCGCACCCTCGGGTCTCGCGGACGGGCGCCTGCCGTCCGCCGCGGGCGAGGCGGCAGTGGACGGCGGCGGCGCGATGATCGGCGACGTCATCACCTTGGACCCGGCAGGCACGGAGTTCACCGTCGTCGGCCTGCTCCGCGGTGCCCAGTTCACCGCCACCCCCGCGATCTACACGCCCATCCCGACGTACGACGAGGCCTTCGCCGCCACCAACCCGGGGCTTCCCTTCGTCCCGATCAACGCGGTGGCCTTCAATGCGGCCGACCCGGCAGCCGTCGCGACCGCCATCGAGAGCGGTGTGCCTGGGGTGAGTGCCTACTCGCGAGACGAAGCCGTGTCACTCATTCCCGGCATCGAGTCCATCTCGCAGAGCTTCGGCATCCTCGTCGGTCTCACCTTCGTGATCGGGATCGTGGTCATCGGGTTCTTCTTCCTCATCCTCACGGTGCAAAAGCTCAAACCCTTCACCCTCCTGCGCGCGATCGGCACGAGCACCGGCCGGCTGGCAGCGACGGTCGCGATCCAGATCACGCTCGTCGTCTTCATCGCCTCCGGCATCGCGGTGGCGCTCACCCTGCTCGCGGTCCAGGGACTCAACACCGGCCTGCCCGTCACCATCGAGCCCGGCCTGATCATCGGAGTCGTGCTCAGCGTGTGGATCTTCTCCCTGCTCGCCGGCCTGCTGAGCATCCGGCGCATCGCACGTATTGATCCGGCCAGTGCGGTGGGTGCGCGATGAGCGGGCCCGCAGCACTGCTCTCTCGCGGAGAGCTCACCCGCACCAAGGGCCGCTTCGGAGCGGTGGTCGGCGCTCTCGCACTCATCGTCTTCCTCGTCCTCGTGCTCGGGGCACTGGCCGACGGCCTCTTCTACGGCGCCACGGGCGCGGTGCGCTCGACCAATGCCACTGCCTTCGCCTTTTCCGACGACGCCGAGGGTTCGCTCATCCGCTCGCGCATGGACGAGTCGGATGTCGCCGCTCTCGCGAGCGCGCCCGGCGTCGAATCCGCGGGCCCTATCGGCGTGCTCCTCACCGGCGGCACCGGTCCGGAGGGCGACATCGACCTCGCGGTATTCGGACTCGAGGTCGGTGGCCCGGGTACGCCGACGACGCTTGTCGACGGACGTATGCCCGATCCGGGAGAGACCGGTGTCGCAGCGGTCGACACACGCCTGCAGGACGTCGGCGTCACGCTCGGCTCCCAGGTGGCGGTCGGTGACGTCGCCGTCGAGGTCGTGGGCTTCGTGTCGGACGCGGCGTACCAATTGCAGCCCACCGTGTGGACGTCGGTCGCTGACTGGCGTGCGATGCGCGACGCGGTGCGCCCCGAGCTGCGCGGCCAGCCCACGGCGATCAACGCGGTCGCTCTCATCACCGAGCCCGGCGCCGACCTCACTGCGATCGCGGCGGCGCTGCCGGGCACATCCGTGCTCACCGCGGAAGCCGTCGGCCTGGCGATCCCGGGCGTCGAGCAGCAAAGCTCCACACTCAACTCGATCATCTACACCACTCTGGCGGTCGCTGCCCTCGTCGTCGCGCTCTTCTTCGCACTGCTGGTGCTGGAGAAGCGCGAGCTCTTCGCGGCCCTCAAGGCCCTCGGCACGTCCACCGGGGCGCTGGGGCGTGCCGTGATGGTGCAGGCGGTCGTCGCCTCGATCCTGGGCGTGATCATCGGCGCGATAGTGGCGAGGCTCTTCGGTCTCATCATTCCCGCCACGGTGCCCACTCTCTTCCGCACAGACACCCTGATCCAGATCGCCGTCTTCACCCTCGTCGCCGGAGTCGTCGGCGCCGCCTTCTCCCTGCGCCG
>CAZLNF010000183.1:0-3805 GCA_964560885.1 uncultured Actinomyces sp.
CGCGCTTCCTTGACACGGAAGAGGTCACAGGTTCAAATCCTGTATCGCCCACCAGCAGTGACGTCACACGATGGGGCCCGCGAGGGACCATCATCCCTTGCTCCGCGTGCGCTTCCACGCAGGCTCCATCACCATAGTTGGATGGCCAACGTCCAACGACTCATCGGCGTCTACGACGCCGATGGCGGCCTGCGAGGCGAGATCGCCTACCTCGCCGGGAAGGTCGCTGGTCGCCACTGCACCCTGTGCGACATCACGCACTCCCCCGTGCGCAGGCGACGAGAGTGGGACTCCTACATCTCGAGCCTCCCGGTGCCCTTTGACGTCGTGCACCGCAATGAGCGCTCGGCGGCCCTGGAGCGGGTCACCGAGGGGCGCGAGGCCTGCGTGGTCGCAGAATGCGATGACGGGAGCCTGGTGTTCTTGCTCGGCAACGATGACCTCGCCCGAGCGGCCGATGTGACGGGACTGGCGGAGGCTGTCGCAAGCGCGCTCGCGACAGCCAGCCTCACGTTGCCTCAGGCAAGCGTCAAGCCTTGACCTTCACCGCTCCCGCGAGTTGCTGCTCGGTGAAGCCACCCTCCACGACGCCCTGGGTGGCGAAGCGATAGAGCACGACAGAGAAGACTCCCCGGATGGCGCTCAGGATGAGGCCGGCCACGATGAGCACGATCAAGCCAACGACGACAAGCGGCACACCCACGGCCACGGTGCCGGCAGTGGCGAGCACTACGCCGATCACGATGGCGAGGATCGCAGGCAGGATCGCGATCAGCCCGATGAGCCCGCCGATGCGCACACCTCCCGAGAGCTGTGTACCCCAGCGCTGCTTGAAGGTCGATGCCGACTTCTTGATGGCATCGATCATGCCCAGGTCGTCGAGCATCATCGCCGGCATGACGAAGAACGTGATGAGTTGCCACATGACGTCAGCGGCCGCCGCCAGCACATTTCGGAAGATGACGGCCGCAATGCCGCCGCTGTCGTTGCCCCGAAGAGCACCGACCAGGAGGCTCACGACTGTGCTCACGAAGGCCCACCGCGCGAGCCTCCCCAGGCGCCCCATCGCCGTCGACAGGCCGTGCCCGACGGAGGACGAGCCGCCTTCGAGTTCAGCCGCCGCGCTCACGGTGAGGCCCGCCTGCACCACGGCGGTCACGAGCGTCAGCAGATAGAGGCCGATGACGACGAGCGCCCACCCGACCCAGTTCTGATTCATCGCGATGAAGAAGACACCACCGGCGATGACGCCGAAGGGGATGATCCCGGCCACGATGCCCACGATGGGGTAGGCCATGAGATAGCGGTTGTCCTTCAGCACCGCCCACGACTGGCGCGTCAGGGCGCGACTGTCGGACCACGACCCCATCGCTAGGCCGAGCTTTTACGAAACAGTGCCGCGACGAGGGCGACGAGGATCGTCGCCACGAGGATCTGCAGGACCAGGGTCAGCCAGCTGAAGCCCCAGACTTGGTCGAAGAACTGCACACCGATCCACGTGCCGATCGCGGCACCCACGATCCCGCACAGGATCGTCATGATGCAGCCGATGGGCTGCATGCTGGGGACGAGGATGCGGGCGATGAGGCCGATAACGATCCCCACACCCAGGACACTGAAGAAGCCGGTCATCTCCATGGAGCGACTATGGCACTTCGCGGCCCCGCCAGCGGTCACCTCAGGGCGTGTCGCCCTCTCTCGCGAGGGCCACGATGCGCGAGAGCGCCCGGCGATACTTCTTGCGGTATCCGCCCCGGAGCATCTCCTCGGAGAAGAGACGCTCGAGCGAGATACCCGATGCCCGGACGGGGATGTCCCGGTCGTAGAGCCGATCCACCAAGACCACCGTCCGCAGGGCCTCGACCTGATCCGTGAGGGTGCGCACATCAGTGAGGTGGACGGCGGTCACGCCATCAAGGAGGGCGGCGTAACGCGAAGGGTGGATCCGCCCGAGGTGGCGCTGCATTTCGCGCCAATCGTCGAGGGTCGCCGTCGGCGTGCCCTCGGCTAGCGCGCGCACCTGCTCGTCGGAGAGTGGCTCGGGCGCAACGGGAGCACCACGATGTCGGTAGTCATCGCCGTCGATCCGCACGACATCGAAGTGCGCCGAGAGCCCTTGAATCTCACGGAGGAAGTCCTCAGCCGCGAAGCGCTCCTCGCCGAGACGCTCGGGCAGGGTGTTGGACGTCGCCGCGAGGCGCACGCCGGCATCCACGAGTTTGCCCAGGAGCGTGGACATGAGGACCGTGTCACCAGGGTCATCGAGTTCGAATTCGTCAATGCATATGAGTCGGTACGCCGACAGGCGTGATACCGCCTCCGCGAAGCCCAGCGCCCCGACGAGGTTCGTGTACTCCACGAACGTGCCGTAGGCGCGCGGCGCAGGCGCAACGTGCCACAGGGATGCGAGGAGGTGGGTCTTGCCCACTCCGAAGCCGCCGTCGAGATAGACGCCCGCACGGAACTCGGGAGGGGCGGCACGGCGCCGCCATCGCCGACCCGGAGCATCGTCCAGCCTCGCGGCAAAGGCTTCTAGGCCAGCGACTGCAGCAGCCTGGCTGGGTTGGGTCGGGTCCGGGGCGTAGGTGTCGAAGCGCACCTTCTCGAAGTGCGGGGGCGGGACGAGATCGGTGAGCAGGCGCTCCGGCGTCACCGCGGGGTCGCGATCCACAAGTCGCCCTGGCACCTGCCGGATGCTACGCGCTCACCCGAGTCGAGCCCGTGTCACCATCGCGATATGGAGACCACCGCTCAGCCGGCATCCATCGGCGATCCTCCCTGGGACCTGCCCGTCACGCCGCCGATCGACCCGATGCTCGCGTCTCCTGCAGGCGACCTGCTCCCCGACCGCGAGGACCTTGCCTTCGAGCCCAAGTGGGATGGCTTCCGCATGCTCGCCTTCCGTTGCGGCTCACGCATCGCCCTGCAGGGTCGCGGCGGCGATGATCTGTCCTACGCCTTCCCCGAGCTGGTTGCATCACTGCGTGACGCCCTGCCCGAGCGCGCAGTCCTGGACGGGGAGGCCATCATCCTGCGCGGCGGCACGCTGGACTTCCCGGCGCTCGGGAGTCGGCTGCGTCCTCGCACCGACGCCAACACGATCAGTCGTCTGGCGAACGAGAGTCCTGCGACTTACGTCGCCTTCGATGCGCTCGCACTGGGCGACCGATCCCTGCTCGATGCTCCCTACCGCTTGCGCCGCGAGGCACTCGAGAGCCTGGGCCGTCCCCGCGCGGGATTTGCTCTCACACCCATGACGCTCGACCGTGACGTCGCGCTCCGGTGGTTCCACGATTTCGAGGGGGGTGGGCTCGACGGACTCATGGCCAAGCCCGTCGATGCGCCGTACTCACCGGGCAAGCGGACCCTGCTCAAGATCAAGCATCGGCGCACGCTCGATGCGGTCGTGGCCGGCTGGCGAGGGCACGCGAAGGATCCCGACCGCGTGGCTTCACTGCTGCTGGGCCTCTACGACGGTCGCGGGCTGCTGCAGCACGTGGGCGCAGCCTCAGGCTTCTCCGCGCAGCGCGGACGCGAGATCGCCGAGTACGTCGCTTCGTACACCGTGGCGGAAGGAGGCGATCATCCCTGGACTCGCGAAGCCGCCCCTGTCGGGCTGCGAAGACCCGGCGCGGCGAATCGCTGGAACCGCGGACGCGACCAGGCATGGCACCCCCTCCGACCCGAGGTCGTGGCCGAGGTGGCCTACGACCAATTCGAGGGAGATCGACTCCGTCACGTCGCCACCTGGCTGAGGTGGCGACCCGACCGGGATGCGTCGTCGTGCACGTACGCGCAGGTCGCT
>CAZLNF010000184.1:0-3791 GCA_964560885.1 uncultured Actinomyces sp.
AATGACAATCATTTCCATAAGGAGGACATTGTGAGCAGTGCACCTTGGGGCAAGACCGAGCTCCGCAACGCCATCGTGGAGCGCAGCGGCATCCCCGCAGGCATGGTCGATGGCGTGCTCAACGCTCTCGCCAGTGTCGTCGTCGAGCAGGTATCCCAGGGCGTGAAGCTCCAGGTCCCCGGCATCGTCACGATCGACGTCGTCCAGCGGGCAGCGCGCACCGGTCGCAATCCCCAGACCGGCGAGACCATGCAGATCCCCGCACGGCGCGCGGTCAAGGTCACGCCGAGCGCACCGCTCAAGCGTGCCGCAGCTGGTGCGTGACTCCGCCTCCCCTGCGCCTGTCCTCATCGATCAGCGCGGGATCCCGACGCACGAGTGCGTGTGCTGTGGCTCGAACATCTTCGTGATCCGGGCAAGCTTCGAGGACTACGAGATCGCGGCGTGGTTCCTCGAGGGCGAGTGCGCTGGGTGCGGATGCCCCGTCACGGTGCCGTGTCCGGCGGACGATCCGGAGCGCATCTAGCCTCGCGCCGGCTGGCGAGTATTCGTCAGCAAGCAGGAAGCCGCTCGGCCAGCCACCCCTCGATCGAGGCGAGCGGGATGCGCTCCTGTGCCATCGAGTCGCGCTCGCGCACGGTCACGGCGTCGTCGTCGAGGGTGTCGAAGTCGACCGTGATGCAGTACGGCGTGCCGATCTCATCCTGGCGGCGGTAGCGACGCCCGATCGCGCCGGCGTCGTCGAACTCGACGTTCCACCGCTTGCGCAGCGCTGCCGACAACTCGCGTGCCTTGGGAGAGAGCTGCTCATTGCGCGACAGCGGCAGCACGGCAGCCTTGACGGGAGCGAGCCGCGGGTCGAGGCGCAGGACGGTCCGCTTGTCTACGCCGCCCTTGGCATTGGGCGCCTCGTCCTCGTCGTAGGAGTCCAGGAGGAAGGCGAGCACGCAGCGGGTGAGACCGGCCGCAGGCTCGATGACGTAGGGCACCCAGCGCTCCTCGGCCTCCTGGTCGAAGTAGGACAGGTCGGTGCCGGAGTGCTCCGAATGCGTGCGGAGATCGAAGTCGGTGCGGTTGGCGATGCCCTCGAGCTCGGCCCACTCCGAGCCTGCAAAGCGGAAGCGGTACTCGATGTCGACCGTCCGCTTGGAGTAGTGGCTGAGCTTCTCCTGGGGATGCTCGAGGAATCGCAGGTTGTCGGGGTTGAGCCCCAGGTCGACGTACCAGTCCCAGCGCTGCTTCAGCCAGTACTCGTGCCACTCCTCGTCGGTGCCGGGCTTGACGAAGAACTCCATCTCCATCTGCTCGAACTCGCGCGTGCGGAAGATGAAGTTGCCCGGCGTGATCTCGTTGCGGAAGCTCTTGCCCGTCTGGCCGATGCCGAAGGGCGGCTTCTTGCGCGCGGCGTTCATGACGTTGAGGTAGTTGACGAAGATGCCCTGAGCGGTCTCCGGACGCAGATAGTGCAGGGCGCCGGCATCCTCGACCGGCCCGACCGTCGTGCGGAGCATGCCGTTGAAGTCACGCGGCTCGGTGAAGTCGCCCTTGGTGCCGCAATTGGTGCACACGATGTCGGCAAGGCCACCCTCGGGCGCCCGCCCGTGCTTCTCCTCGTAGGCCTCGATGAGCTGGTCGGCACGCCAGCGGCGGTGGCAGTTGCGGCACTCGGTGAGCGGATCGACGAACGCGGAGACGTGACCTGACGCCTCCCATACCTGCGGGGCGAGGATCACGGAGGAGTCGAGGCCGACGACGTCGTCGCGGCCGCGCACCACCGCCTGCCACCACTGACGGCGGATGTTTTCCTTCAGCTCGACTCCGAGGGGGCCGTAGTCCCAGGCGGAGCGAGTGCCGCCGTAGATCTCGGATGACGGGAAGACGAAACCCCGGCGCTTGCTGAGGTTGACGACGGCATCGACACGATCGGCCATGGATCCACTCCGGCTGGTTGTCGGCGGACAAGCCCGACAGGGACGGCTTCACCGGACCTGAGGGCAGGAAGCCTTCACCTTAGCGAGCGTCGAGTCTCCGCCGAGCCTCGGCCTCGTCGATGGTGTCGAAGTCGGCGTAGTGCCATCGCAGGTCACGGCGGGCCAAGGGCCGGTCGATGGCCACCACATCGTCATAGAGCGCCCGGAGGCCCGACTCGGCCTGGCGCGGGCAGACAGGGACAGCGAGCACGAGCCGGCCGACCTCCGCTTCGCGTGCGGCAGCACCGACGAGCCGGGCGGCAGTCCCGGTCTCCACCCCGTCGTCGACGACGATGACATCGCGTCCGGCCACGTCGGGCATCTCGATCACGCGCGGCTCGCCCTCGCGGTCGAGGGATACGCCGAGCAGAGGGAGCTCGAGCGCATCAGCGAGCGGTGCAGCGACGGGGACGCCGTTGGGCAGGATCGCCAGCACGAGCGGTGCGTGGAGGTCGCGCACGACGTCGCGAACGGCAGGGATCAATCGATGGCCGCCCTCGTCAAGATTGGCGAAGCCGCTCATGAGGGTGCCGGAGGCACGACATCGGCCGACGCGCTGCCGAGGCTCACCGTGCCCGCATCGGCCGCGAGCGCACCGGTCGCGTCGGCCGCGCCCCTGGCGTCGCGCACGTGCAGCACCTCGAAGGCGGTTGGCTCGTCAAGCGCCTGGGACATGATCGGCACGACCTGGACCTTGACGTCGTAGGACGACAACGCACGTCGGTAGGAGCCGACCGTGTCCCAGCTCAACTCCAGCGTGACGAGGGCACCATCATCGATAGCGCGTGACACCCGGGCGTCCACGAATCCCTCCTTCGTCGCCAGGAGGGAGACCGACTCGCGCAGCAGCGCCATGAGCCCGGCGACATCACGGGAGCGGAATCGCAGTAGTGCGACGAACCCCGGGGTGGGACCCGCGTCCTGTGCTGGCAGCATGGCCATCACCGTAGTTAGGGTGAGTCATTCAGCTCGGGGCGGCTCCGCCGACCGAGGCGCACGCGAGGGAGGACCATGGCCGCACGTGACAAGCGCCCGGGCGTGCGCGGCCCCCGCGGGCCCCAGGGATCCGGTCAGCCGACTCCCGCGAAGTCGACGCCGGCTCGAGCGCCCCAGGAGCTCACTCCCATGCAGCGCATCAGCCTCCCCCTGCTCACCCGCCTCACCCGCCTGCCGAAGTGGCTCGTCGTGGTCGTCATGGCGGCCCTGCTCGTCCTCGGCATGATCCAGACGGGCTCCCTGGCGTGGCTGGGAGCGCTCATCCTGGGAGTGCTCGCCGTCTTCTTCCTCTGGCTCCTGGTGCTCTCGTGGCCCGCCATCCCGCCGAGCGGGCGCCTGATGCGGGGGATCGTCGTGATCGCCCTGGCGGGAGCCGCCGTGCTCAAGGCCATGGGTCGACTCTGATTCCCCTGACGGATCCCGCTTATTCGTATTGACAATCATGTTCATCTAGTCCAAGGTGGGAGCTATGCGCTCCTCACTCGCCGTCCCGGCTCTCACTGGTGCCCTTGCCCTCGTGCTCTCCGCGTGCGGAGGGTCCGCCTCCGATGGCGGAGCATCTCCGTCTGGCAGCGGAGGCCCCCTGCGCGTCGTGGCGGGCTTCTACCCGCTGGCCTACGCAGCAGAGCAGGTGGGCGGAGATTCCGTCGAGGTCATCAACCTGACCCCGCCCGGTGGAGAGGCGCATGACCTCGAACTCAGCCCACAGCAAGTCGCCGAGATCGGCGAGGCAGACCTGATTCTCTACATCCCCGGCTTCCAGCCCGCCCTCGACGAGGCGATCGAGCAAGTAGCTCCGGATCGCGCGCTCAATGTCACCGAGGC
>CAZLNF010000185.1:0-3702 GCA_964560885.1 uncultured Actinomyces sp.
TCGATGATGGATGTCGCCCTGGGGAACGACGTGCCGTTCGGCGACGCGCTCACCGCCATGCCGGTGGACCAGGGGCCGATCTCCTTCGCATCCGGTGGCGCTGGCCGCTCGGCTCCGCGCGTCGCGGGGAAGGAGAGCGAAGCGATCTCGGCGTCGTTGCCCGGCGTAGGACTGGGCGTTGGCGTGGGCGAAGGAGTGGGAGCCGGGCGGGCCTTGCGGACCCACACCAATCCCGCACCCTTCTTCCTGGTGCACGTGAAGACCCACTTGGCGGTGACGATCTTCTTGCCCACGGTCGGGCATGGCGCACCTGGCTTGGGTGCAGCACCGGCAGGCGACACGAAGCCGACCGTGCCTGCGATGAGGACGGCGCCGAGCAGTCCGAAAAGGATTAGTGAGGCGACACGGCGCATGCCCGGAGTGTAAGCAGGCTCGAGCCGCGAGGTGCCGAAACGCCTGCTCGCCTACTCCAGGTGGGGGCGCAGCCGCTCAGCGCGCACCTGCAACTGGTCCTGCGCCTCGTACCGGTCGAGGATCTTCGCCAGTCTGCTCCGGTCGCGGGGTGAGAGCTCGCGGCCTTCCTCCAAAGACTCCTCCATGGCTGAGATGAATCGAGCCTCAAAGCGCGGCCTGAAGACGCGGGTCCGCAGGGAGTAGACCTCCGGTAGCAGGATGCTCCAGAGGCTCGCGACCACCAGGATGAGAGATCCGAGGAAGACGAGCCCGAAAAAGTAGTCGGCGAGGAGGGGCGGCAGCGTCGCAAAATGCCACGGCACTGTTCCGGTGGCGTAGTACTCAGCGGCGTAGGGATTAACCGGGAGTTGACGATCAGCGAAGTTGGGGAACTCCCCCGGCGCGGTGAACGCCGTGCCGGTGCTGAACACGGTCGTGAGCTCCTGGGCGATCGCGTAGGAAGCGGCTCCGGTCAGGGAGTCGACTGCCACGACCGTGACGAGCTGAGCGACGCTGGGGAAGGGCTCCTGCGGGACCGGCGGCACGAGCGAAAACGACGCGTACGGTATCTCGATCGCCTCAGCCGAGGCGATGCGATTCGACAGCGCCCTCGCCTCCGGCACCGGGATGATCCGAAGCTCCTCGGTAGCGAGCGCTGCGACGATGAAGGGGCGATCGTCTTGATCGTCCGTGACTTGGACCTCAACATCGAGAGCCGTGACTTCCTCCAGAGTCGCAGAGGTCGGCACATTGAGAAACGTGCTGTTCTGTGCGGTGATTCCGAATTTGCCCAGAACCTCTTGCGCGAAGGCAGCCCGGGATGAACCGACCGGTCCAATGTCGATGCGCTTTCCCCTGGCTTCCGCAAGTGACGTGATGCCGTGGGCAGCCGGCCAGGTAGCAAACGCATAGGGGAGGCGGGAGACAGTCCCGAGCGAGTTGACGTTGGGGTACTGCGCAGCGTCGATGTCCTCCGTGATGAAGGTCACCTCGATCGGACTGTCGGGATCGGCGAGCAGCTCGATGAGATCCAGAGTCTGGTCCGTGGGGATGACCGTGACGTCAAATCCCCGCTTGGCGAGTCCTTCGGCCACCTGCTGAGCTGCTGCATATCCGGACGACGTCACGGGACCCACGCCGATCGTGATCTTGCGCTCAGCATCCGCGAGCAGCAGCACGGCCGCCGCGAGGATCGCGATCACCGCAGCCGCCACGAGGACGAAGAGAACCCAGGGGCGGCGCTTCACCCGGGCCAAGATACTCAGTCAGGTCCAGCCCCGGACGGCGCACGGCGACCTATCGACCAAAGTCGTTGCACGCGAAGGGCCCCCGGAAAAGTCCGGGGGCCCTTCGACACGTGGCAGGTAGAGGATTCGAACCTCTGTAGCTTTCGCGACGGATTTACAGTCCGCTCCCATTGGCCGCTCGGGCAACCTGCCGGGGCGACCATCCTAGAGGGGCCTTGTTGAGGCTCAGCGGCGGGCGGCGGCCACCGCAGCAAGGAGGCTGTCAGCGACCGGGACCTCCGCTGCGAAAGCCGCGGCCGACACCGGAACGCCGATGAATGCCGCCCCCGCATCGACGGCGGCCGCGTGATCCCAGGTGGAGTCGCCGATCATCACGCAGTCGGCCGCGGGGACACCCATGCGCTCTGCGGCCACGACGAGTCCGGCGCCGGAAGGCTTGGCCGGGATGTGCGGATCGCGCCCGATGATGACGTCGATGCTGACGCCGTGATGCGCGAGCGCTTCACGTGCCACGTCCTCAGGCAGCAGGGTCACGACCGCCCGCGGCGCACCCGCCAGCGCATCGTCGAGCGACTCCAGGCCCGGCATGGCGACGGACTGCGGGATGGCAGCGCGCTCATGGGCTGCGACCGCCCGAGACGCCGGACCCCAGCGTTCATCCCCCGCGAGCGCCACGAGGATCGCCATCGTCGACAGGGTCGGCGCATCCCAGTCCGCGAGGGGGACGGCCGCGCCTTCTTGCTCGCCGACGAGCTCGGTGACGTCGCGCAGGGCGGCGGCGTAGTCGGTGAAGGACTGCAGGTCCACGAGGGTGCGGTCGAGGTCGAAGATGTAGGCCTGAGGCGGGGGCATGCCCCCATGGTCCACAATGTGGTCATGGCCGACAACAGCTTTGACATCGTCTCCAAGCTCGACCGCGCAGAGGTCGACAACGCCGTGACCCAGGCAGCCAAGGAGCTCGCCCAGCGCTTCGACTTCAAGGGCACCGGTGCCAAGGTGGAGTTCAAGGGCGAGATGACCATCGAGCTCGAGGCTGAGACCGAGGACCGAGTGAAGGCCGCCCTCGATGTCCTCAAGGAGAAGCTGGTCAAGCGTGGCGTCAGCCTCAAGGTGCTCGACGCCGGAGAGGTCCGCGCTTCCGGTCGCCTCAACAAGATCACGTGCCAGCTCAAGGAAGGCATCACGCAGGATCAGGCCAAGAAACTCGCCAAGTTGATCCGCGACGAGGGCCCGAAGAAGGTCAAGACGCAGGTCCAAGGCGACGAATTGCGTGTCTCAAGCCCGAGCCGCGACGACCTCCAAGAGGTCATCCAACTCGTCAAGGACGCCGACCTCGACTTCCCGGTGCAGTTCGTCAACTACCGCTGACGCGCTCCACACGATCCCCCGACGACTCGGCAGGTGCTGCCGCATCGTCTTGCGCCGCTGTCCCCCAGCTGAGGGTGGAGGCGATGAGGATGCCGCCGGTGACGGCCACGGTGAAGCTGTAGAAACCGAGCATCACCCCGATGGGGAAGTCATCCCCCGCGCCCGCGAAAGGCTGGAGGATCACCAGCAGCAGAGGCTGGAGCACGGCAGACACCAGGAGGCCGATGCCCGCCCATCGGGGACGAATGATCGCCGCAGGCACCACGAGCGCGAGTGCCGCAGCGCCAAGGGCGAATGCCCACGTGTCGCCCGATGAAACCCACGTCCCCACTCCTACGGCACTGGAGAAGAGCGCGCGTAGCCCGAGCAGCACCACGCCCACGATCCAGAGGGCACGATGACGGGGCGCCTCACGCCCTGCGATGAAGGAAATGACGAGCAGGGTGATGGCCAAGGCCATCCCTATCGCTACATCGACGTAGATTGCCCAACTCATGGCTGCACCTCCACCACCAGCGTGACGCGCGATAGCGCGGAGACGCTAGGGCCGAAAGGCCAGTGACCGGTCAGCGCGGGCCGAACTCCTCTAGCCGCGCGATGCCGTGGCGCAGGCCATCTGCTTCGGCCGCCGCAT
>CAZLNF010000186.1:0-3680 GCA_964560885.1 uncultured Actinomyces sp.
CGCTCAGGCCTGATTAACGCGCTCGCCGCGCGAGCCGCTCCATATCAAGCAGCAGTACCTGCCGCTGGTCCACCTCAATCCACCCGCGCTGCGTGAAGTCCGCAAGCGCCTTGTTGACCGTCTCTCGCGAAGCACCCACCAACTGGGCAAGTTCCTCCTGGGTGAGGTCATGGTGGACGAGCACACCGTCGGGTCCGGGCTGACCGAACTTGTCGGCAAGCTCCAGCAACTGCTTGGCGACGCGGCCGGGGACATCGGAGAAGACCAGGTCCGCGAGGGCCTCGTTGGTACGTCGCAGCCGCTGAGCCAGTGCCTGCAGCAGAGCTTCGGCGACTTCGGGCCGACCGGTGAGCCACGGGCGCAGGTCGGTGTGTCCGAGGCCCACGACCACGGTGTCGGTGACGGCGGTGGCCGTGGCGGTGCGGGGCCCTGGATCGAAGAGCGACAACTCGCCGAAGACCTCGCCCGGTCCGAGGACAGCGAGGAGGGACTCGCGGCCATCGGGGGATGTCTGGCCGAGCTTGACCTTGCCGTCGAGGATGACGTACATCCGGTCGCCGGGCTCTCCCTCGGAGAAGATGATGCCCGCGCGCGGCACGCGCTTCTCGGTCATCGAGGCGCGAAGGGCAGCGGCAGCCTCGGCGTCGAGCGCCGAGAAGAGTGGTGCCTGCATCATTGCGTCGTCCACGGGACCTCCTCCTCACAGTCTGGCGTATGGGGGCGCCCGGGGCCCGTGCAGGTCGGCGGCGCGGCTGATGAGTTCACCCCGCAGCCAGATCGCGACGTACCCTGACCGGGTGCCCGATGCCGCCCGCAAGGCCCGCCGCATGGGCCGCGTCTTGGCCGAGGCCTATCCGGACGCCGATACCGAGCTCGATTTCGCCAACCCGCTTCAGCTCCTCGTGGCCACCGTCCTGTCGGCTCAGAGCACCGACGAGCGGGTCAACGCCGTCACCCCCGCCCTCTTCGCGCGCTACCCCGACGCCGAGGCCTACGCCGCCGCTGACCGTGCGGAGCTGGAGTCGCTGATCCAGACGGTCGGCCTCTATCGCTCGAAGGCCGCGAGCATCCAGGGACTCGCCCAGGCCATCTGCGAGCGTCACGGTGGCGAGGTGCCTGCCACGCTCGATGAGCTGGTTGCTCTGCCGGGAGTCGGCCGCAAGACGGCGAACGTCGTGCTGGGCAATGCCTTCGGTGTCCCCGGGATCACGGTCGACACCCATGTCGGCCGACTCGCCCGGCGCTTCGGCTGGACCGAGCAGACGGTGCCCGACAAGGTCGAAGCCGATCTCATGCGACTCTTCCCGGCGTCGGAGTGGACCGACCTGTCCCACCGGATGATCCTGCACGGCCGACGCGTCTGCCACGCCCGCAAGCCCGCGTGCGACGCGTGTCCGCTCGCGTCGATGTGCCCGTCGTCTGCGGTCGTGCCTGCACCGAAACCCCGGCAGCCCCGTGCCGTCGCTGTCGGTCAGGGCCCCAGCCAGGCACCGTCATGACGCAGCGTGACCCCGCCACGGGCTATGCCCTACCCGGGGTGGATCTGCCGGAGTGGCTTCGGCCCGTCGCTGATGCAGTCGCGGGTGTCAAGGGATCGGACCTCACGCGATTCCTGCCGCCTCCGAGCGGCGGGCGCGCCTCGGCCGTCCTCATGCTGCTCGGCGAGGGGGATCGTGGTCCTGACCTGCTGCTCATCGAGCGTGCGCGCGCCATGCGCTCTCACGCGGGCCAGCCCGCCTTCCCCGGAGGCGCACTGGATCCGGGCGACGCAGGGCCCATCGCCGCAGCACTGCGCGAGGCACAGGAGGAGACCGCGCTCGATCCGTCCGGCGTGGAGCCCTTCGCGCTCCTGCCGGATCTCTGGGTGCCGGTGAGCGACTTCATCGTCACGCCGGTGCTCGCCTGGTGGCGCGAGCCCTCGCCGGTCCGCGTGGCGGATCCCTCCGAAGTGGCGAGCGTCCACCGCGTGCCCATCGCAGAGTTGGCCGATCCAGCGCGACGCATGCGGGTGCGCCACCCGTCGGGCTACGTCGGCTCTGGGTTCGACGTAGCCGGACTGCTCGTGTGGGGTTTCACGGCCGGCCTCATCAGCGGCCTCCTCGACCTCGCCGACTGGAGCAGGCCGTGGGATCCCGAGCGCATCGTGGATCTCGACCCGGGCGAGGAACTGGCGTGAACGTCGTCGACGCCATTGTCCTCGCGGCGATCGTGGTCTTCGCGTGGACGGGATGGCGCCAGGGCTTCGTCGCGGGCCTGCTCTCCTTCGGTGGCTTTCTCATCGGAGCCCTCACGGCCGCGCTGTTGCTGCCTCGCGTGCTCGAAGGCTTCGCGCTGCCGGGCTTCCTCGGTGCCGTCATCCTCGCGACGGCGATCCTCGTGGCGGCTCTCGCGGGCCAGACCCTCGCCTCCTTCCTCGGGCGCCGACTGCGCTCTGCGATGACGTGGAAGGGAGTGCAGGTCGTCGACAGCGCGGCGGGGGCAGCACTCAACGTCGTCGCCCTCGCGGTCGTCCTCTGGATCATCGCGACCGCTGTCGGTCTCGTGCCGAGTCTCGCCGTCGCTCGTGAGATCCGATCCTCGCTCGTCCTGCGGACTCTCGACTCCGCCGTGCCCGACCGCGCGCGCGACCTCTTCTCGGGACTCCGCAATGCCGTCGACGCCTCGGGCCTGCCGCGGGTCTTCTCGGGATTCGGCCAGTACGCCGGACCGCAGGTGCCCGCGCCCAATGATCGCCTCTTGCGCGACCCGGCCATCCGCGCCGCGTGGCCGTCACTCGTCAAAGTCACCGCTGTCGCCTGCGATGCCGTCGTCACCGGGTCCGGCTTCGCCTACGCATCCGGTCGGATTCTCACCAACGCGCATGTCGTCGCGGGCTCGGAGCAGCCGAGCGTGCGCATCCCCGGAGACCCATTGAGCTACGCCGCGACAGTCGTGGCCATCGATCCGCGACTCGATCTCGCCGTGCTACGCGTCGACGGGCTCCCCGCCCCGCCACTTGCCTTCGCCACGCGCGCGGCCGAAACGGGAGACAGCGCTGTCGTCGCGGGATTCCCCGGCGGTGGGGATCTCGAGGCGGAGGCGGCGCGCATCCGCGCGCGCATCGATGCCCGCGGAGAGGATATCTACGGGCGCTCCGGTGTCGTGCGCGATGTCTACTCCTTCCGCGGCACCGTCGTGCCGGGCAACTCGGGTGGTCCGCTTCTCGCTCCCAACGGACGCGTCTACGGGGTGGTCTTCGCCGCGGGCCTCGGGGAGGAAGAGACCGGCTACGCGATCACCGCAGAGCAGGCGGCCCCGCTGGCCGCGCAGGGTGTCACGGCGTCCAACGCCGTCGACACCGGCCGCTGCCGCTAGACGTCGCGCGCGCCGCGGGGGGCGGTCAGGGAGTTGATGAGCGATCGGGTGGCGTCGTCCACGGGACCGGCGTACTCCTCAATGCTCACCTGACCCCGCGCGATGAGCCGTGAAGCGCCCACCGGGTTGCCACGGGCCGCGTGCGTCGCCCCCGCTGCTGCCTGGGCGAGGCCGCGCCACAGCATCCGCTCGTCATCGGGGCAGCAGCGCCAGCGCATCTCGAGCACTTCGTGAGCGTGGAAGGGGAGACCCTGATCCAGATACGCGGTGGCCTCGTCGACGGCCTCGCGAGACGTGATGCGCTGTCGCTGCTCAACCCCGGGGAA
>CAZLNF010000187.1:0-3652 GCA_964560885.1 uncultured Actinomyces sp.
CCGCAGGTGGTGCATGACCACAGTGCGTCCTCGTCGATGACCGGGCCGGACTGGTCGCGATGCCCCGAGGCGTCGTAGCCGTCGGTGTCCTGGTGCGCGATGCCGTCACGCGGCCCGACCAGCGGGCGCTCCACCGCGTCCTTGACCGACTGCGGCA
This sequence comes from uncultured Actinomyces sp., assembly GCA_964560885.1. Classification (GTDB taxonomy): domain Bacteria; phylum Actinomycetota; class Actinomycetes; order S36-B12; family S36-B12; genus Mxb001. Next base: position 158 of record CAZLNF010000187.1, read on the forward strand.
TCTTCGCGAGCACGGCCTCATCGACCTCGCCGATGGGTGGGTTGGCACCGTCATTGGCCTTCTGCGCGGCCAAGACGTAGGGCGCCTTGGCGAAGGACGCCTCGCGCAGGTTCATGATCATGAGCTTGGGGCTGAGCGGCTTGCCCGTGGCCCACGCGGGGCACTGCGACTGGCAGCGCCCGCACTCGGTGCAGGTGGCGAAGTCGAGGGTGTCCTTCCACGTGAAGTCCTCGATGCGGCCTACGCCGAAGGTCGCGTCATCGGCCGGATCCTCGAAGTCGATCGGCTTGCCGCCGGAATACATCGGCAGGAGCGGGCCGAGGCCGTTGGGCAGGCGCGAGAACGCGACGTTGATCGGGGCGAGGCCGATGTGGAGGTGCTTGGAGTAGAGCACGATGAGCAGGAATCCGAGGATGACGCTGATGTGCAGGATGACGCCGAAGAACTCCACAACCTCGAGTGTGGGTACGCCGAGCGGCTCCATCAGCCCCGCGATCCAATTCGAGAAGAAGGCACCGGGGAGCTGCCCGTAGATCGCGAGCTTGGCACCGCGGTAGAGCTCCAGCGTCCACAGGACGTTGAAGATCATGAGCAGCACGATCCAGGCAGCGCCGGTGTGCGATCCGAAGAAGCGCGATGCACGCCCTTCCTTGGCGGGATTGTTGACCAGGCGAATGATCGCGAACATCACGATGCCGACGAAGACGAGCAGGACGAAGAGATCCTCGAGGAAGAGCACGATCGGCCAGGTGCCGATGATGGGGAACCAGAAGTTCTCGATGTAGACCTCGGCGATCGCTTCGACCACGGTGATGCCGAGCACGAGGAAGCCCCAGAAGGCGAAGACATGCGCGATGCCGGGGATGGCCCACTGCAGCAGCTTCTTCTGCCCGAGCACCTGGGTGCCCTCGAGCTCGGCCCGCTTCCCCACGTGACTGGTCCGGCCTACGGCCGGCTGCCCGGAGCGGATCATGCTCTGGAGGAAGAGGATGCGGCGGGTCGCGAAGAACGCCGCCACCACGATGATGGCCGTCCCGAGCACGATCCGGACGACGTCGAGGGTCTCCATGGCGGCAGGCTACTACTGGCGAGTAGCCCGCGCCGGGAGCGGCGTCATAGCCTCCGGGTACGCGCTCAGTGAGGAGTCTTTGCCATGTGCACGAATTTCGCCTACCCCACCGCCCAGGACGGGACCGTCTGCATCGGGCGGACGATGGAGTTCCCCAACGAGATCCCGTGGCAGATCGCGGTCACGGCGAGCGACATGGAGGGTGAGTGCACCCTCGTGTCCAAGGGCAAGACCTGGCAGGCGAGGTACGGCGTGGTCGGCATGTCGGCGTTCGACAATCCCCAGTGGATCGTGGACGGCATGAACACAGCGGGTCTCTCGGGCCATCTGCTCTACATGCCCGGCCACGCGACGTATTACGCACCCAAGGGTGACGGCTCCGACATCGGCATCCTGGACATAATCGCGTTCATCCTCGGCACCTGCGAGACGGTCGCGGAGGCCAAGGCCGCGGCGGCAATCTGCAACGTTGTCGACGTGCAGCCAAAGGAGATCCCGATCCCCCTGCCCTTGCACCTGATCCTCCACGACAAGGACTCTTGCGCTGTCGTGGAATTCCACCCGGATGGTATGCGCATTACGGACAACCCCGCACGCGTGGCGACGAATTCGCCGTACCTCGACTGGCACCTCACCAACATCACCAACTACCTCAGCCTGAGCCCTGACAACCCGGCGGCCATTGAGATCAACGGCACGAAGTTCGCGCCCTCCGCCCAGGGCCAGGGATTCCGCGGCATACCCGGAGACGGCACGTCGCCCTCGCGCTTCATTCGAGCCCTCACGTACGTGCGCTTCGCGCCTGAGCCCGTGTCTGCCCAGGATGCGGAGCTGCAGAGCATCCGCGTCCTGCACAACTTCGACATCGTCGCCGGATCGGTTGTAGAGGCTTCACCGGAAGGCGGTGACATCCCGGAATTGACCATCTGGTCGACGGTGTCCAATCTCACGGGCAATCGCTACCTCTACAACACCATGTCCGACCCGCAGTGGTTCGCCATCGATCTCGCGACCACTGACTTCACCACGTCACGGTCGATCGCCTTCGCCACGACCGGCGGGGTCTCGGCCATCACGGTCTAGCCCAAGCGACCGGGCCGAGCTGCCCGACGCGAACTTTGGGTAGAACGCGAACTTTGGGTAGAAAGCGCCCTGCCAGGGCCGGATCTACCCATAGTTCGCCGGTTCCTGCCCGGAATCCCCTCGTGGAGGGCTATATGAGTCGATTTGACTCATATCCTCTGAGTCGGCATACTAGAGGTCCGCACGGATCCGGATTCGGCCCAGCCGATGAAGGCTCAGTCCTTCCGGGAGGCAGGTGGCCCCGGATCCGGCGGCACAGACCTAGATAGCAACCGAACCAACCAGAAAGAAGGAACTCCTGATGGCCCGAGCAGTCGGCATCGACCTGGGCACGACCAACTCCGTCGTGTCCGTCCTTGAGGGCGGAGACCCCGTCGTCATCACCAACGCCGAGGGCGCTCGCACGACCCCCTCGGTCGTCGCCTTCGCCAAGAACGGCGAAGTCCTCGTCGGAGAGGTGGCCAAGCGCCAGGCGGTGACCAACGTCGATCGCACGATCCGTTCGGTCAAGCGCCACATGGGCACCAACTGGACCACCGACATCGACGGCAAGGCGTACACCCCGCAGGAGATCAGCGCGCGCGTGCTCATGAAGCTCAAGCGCGACGCCGAGGCCTACCTCGGTGACACCGTCACCGACGCCGTCATCACGGTGCCGGCGTACTTCAACGACTCTCAGCGTCAGGCGACCAAGGAGGCCGGCGAGATCGCGGGCCTCAACGTCCTGCGCATCATCAACGAGCCCACCTCTGCCGCCCTGGCCTACGGCCTCGACAAGGGCGACAAGGAGCAGACGATCCTCGTCTTCGACCTCGGTGGCGGCACCTTCGACGTGTCCCTCCTGGAGATCGGCGACGGCGTGGTCGAGGTCAAGGCCACGAGTGGCGACAACAACCTCGGTGGCGATGACTGGGACGACAAGGTCGTCGAGTGGATGGTCACCAACTTCAAGAACGCGCACGGCGTCGACCTGTCCAAGGACAAGATGGCCATGCAGCGCCTGCGCGAGGCCGCGGAGAAGGCGAAGATCGAGCTGTCGAGCTCCATGCAGACCTCGATCAACCTGCCCTACATCACCGCGAGCGCCGAGGGCCCCCTCCACCTGGAGGAGACGCTCACGCGCGCTCAGTTCGAGCAGATGACGTCCGACCTGCTGGACCGCACCAAGTCCCCTGTCGAGGCGGTCATCAAGGACGCCGGCATCAAGGTCGAGGACATCGACCAGGTGGTGCTCGTCGGCGGCTCGGCCCGTATGCCCGCGGTGGCGGAGGTCGTCAAGAAGATCACGGGCAAGGACCCCAACAAGGGCGTCAACCCCGATGAGGTCGTGGCGATCGGCGCGG
>CAZLNF010000188.1:0-3618 GCA_964560885.1 uncultured Actinomyces sp.
CGACATGAGGATCGCGCTGACCGGGGGCATCGGATCCGGCAAGAGCACGGTGGCGCGCCTTCTCGAAGCCAAGGGCGCGGTCGTCGTCGACGCGGATGCCATCGCGCGCGCCATCGTGGAGCCGGGTGAGCCCGCGCTCGCGGAGATCCGCGAGGCCTTCGGTCCGGACGTGATCGATCCGAGCGGGCGGCTCGACAGAGCTGCCCTGGCGGGCATCGTCTTCGCCGACCCTGACGCACTCGCCCGGCTCAACGCCATCACGCATCCGCGCATCGCGGCGCGGAGTGCCGAGCTGCTCGCAGCCGCGCCGAGCGGCGCGGTCCTCGTCTACGACATGCCCCTCCTCGTCGAGCAGGGCCCTCAGGCACTGGACGGCTGGGATGCGATCGTGGTGGTCGACGCCCCGGACGACGCGCGGCTGCAGCGACTCGTGGCCCGAGGCATGGACCCCGATGACGCGCAGATGCGCATGGGAGCCCAGGCCACGAGGCAGGAGCGGCTCGCGGCCGCGGACCATGTGATCGACAACTCCGGAGATCCTGCGGCCCTGGAGCGAGCCGTGGACGGACTCTGGCGGAGCCTGACCGCCGACGGCACCTAGGCTGGCCCGATGCGCCCCGTCACCGACCTTGAGCGGACGGTCGCGCCCATTGAGGTCATCGCCGACTATTCGCCCTCCGGCGACCAGCCCCAGGCGATCGAGGACCTTGTCGCGCGCATCGGGGCGGGGGAGCGCGACATCGTGCTCCTCGGGGCGACCGGCACGGGCAAGAGCGCCACGGCGGCGTGGCTCATCGAACGCGTGCAACGCCCGACTCTGGTCATGGCACCCAACAAGACCCTGGCCGCCCAGCTCGCCAACGAGTTCAGAGAGCTTCTCCCCAACAATGCCGTCGAGTACTTCGTGTCTTACTACGACTACTACCAGCCCGAGGCCTACGTACCTCAGACGGACACCTATATCGAGAAGGACTCGTCGATCAACGAAGAGGTGGAGCGGCTACGACACTCCGCGACCAACTCTCTCCTGACGCGACGTGATGTCGTGGTTGTCGCGACCGTGTCGGCGATCTACGGGCTCGGCACGCCCCAGGAGTACGTCGACCGCATGCTCCGTCTGCGCGTCGGCGAGGAGTATGACCGGGACGCGCTCCTGCGCAGGCTTGTCGACATCCAGTACGCCCGCAATGACACGAGCTTCGAGCGCGGCACCTTCCGCGTGAGGGGGGACACCCTGGAGGTCTTCCCCGTCTACGAGACGCATCCGGTCCGCATCGAGATGTTCGGGGACCAGATCGAGCGCCTCATGACCCTCCACCCGGTGACGGGGGAGATCATCACCGATGACGAGGAGCTCTACATCTTCCCGGCGACCCACTATGTCGCCGGGCCCGAGCGCATGGCGCGGGCCATCGAGGGGATCGAGGCAGAGCTGGCCACGCGCCTCGCCGAACTTGAGGGCCAGGGGAAGCTCCTCGAGGCGCAGCGGCTGCGCATGCGCACGACGTATGACCTCGAGATGATGCGGCAGGGGGGCAGTTGCGCGGGAATCGAGAACTACTCCCGCCGCATCGACGGGCGCGAGCCAGGATCGCCGCCGAACTGCCTCCTGGACTACTTCCCGGAGGACTTCCTCCTCATCGTCGACGAGTCGCATGTGAGCGTGCCTCAGATCGGTGGGATGTACGAGGGCGACATGAGTCGCAAGCGCACGCTCGTGGAGCATGGGTTCCGACTGCCCAGCGCCATGGACAACAGGCCGCTGCGCTGGGAGGAGTTCCGCGAGCGCACGGGTCAGACGGTCTACCTCTCGGCTACCCCCGGCTCCTTCGAGCTCACCCAGGCGGGTGGAGAGTTCGTCGAGCAGGTGATCCGTCCGACGGGGCTTATCGACCCCCAGGTGGTGGTCAAGCCGACCCAGGGGCAGATCGACGACCTTATGGAGCAGATCCGCGTGAGGGCCGCCCGCTCGGAGCGGGTCCTCGTCACGACGCTGACCAAGCGCATGGCGGAGGACCTCACCTCGTATCTCGAGGAGAACGGCGTGCGCGTGCGCTACCTCCACAGCGAAGTGGACACCCTCCGGCGCGTGGAGTTGCTGCGCGAACTCCGTCTGGGGGAGTACGACGTCCTCGTCGGCATCAATCTCCTCCGCGAGGGCCTGGACCTTCCCGAGGTGTCGCTCGTGAGCATCCTGGATGCCGACAAGGAGGGGTTCCTGCGCTCCGAGACGTCCCTCATCCAGACGATCGGGCGTGCGGCCCGCAATGTCAGCGGGGAGGTGCACATGTACGCCGACACGGTGACCGCCTCCATGGCCAGGGCAATCGACGAGACCAACAGGCGACGCGAGAAGCAGGTCGCCTACAACACCGAGCACGGCATCGATCCTGCGCCGCTTCGCAAGAAGATCGGTGACATCACGGATCTGCTTGCGCGTGAGGACGCGGACACGACCCAGCTGCTCAAGGAGTCATCCGGTGTCGTCCGGGCCCGCTCCATCGCCGGGAAGGATCTCGTGGGGCTCATCGAAGAGCTCACCGAGCAGATGCACCAGGCTGCGGCGGAGCTTCAGTTCGAGCTGGCAGCGCGCTACCGCGACGAGGTTTCCGAGCTCAAGCGAGAACTGCGCGGCATGCAGGAGGCGGGCCAGGCATGAACGTCCCCACCTGGATGTGGATCGCCACGATCGGCGGTCTTGTGGGCGTCATCGCACTGGACCTCATCCTGGTGGACAGCCGGCCCCATGTCTTCGGACCACGCGAGGCCACCCGTTGGGTCATCTTCTACGTGGCCCTCGCCATGGCGTTTGCGGCCTTCATCTTCTGGTATTTCGGAGCGACGTACGCAGGGCAGTTCCTCGCGGGGTACATCACGGAGTACTCGCTCAGCGTCGACAATCTCTTCGTCTTCATGGTGATCCTGTCGGCCTTCGCCGTGCCAGCTGAGCACCGGCACCGCGTCCTGCTGATCGGCATTGTGATCGCACTGGTCCTGCGGGGGATCCTCATTCTCATCGGCGCTGAGGCGATCGCACGCTTTGCGGGCACCTTCTTCGTCTTCGGTGCCCTTCTCCTCTTCACCGCCGTGAAGGTATGGCGCAGCCACGGTGAGGAGCCCGATCCCGAGGGCAACGCCCTCATCCGCTGGCTGGAGAAGCGGGTGCCCACCACGAGGGAGTATCACGGCACCAAACTGACGGTGCGGCTCGACGGACGTCGGCACGTGACGCCCATGCTCCTCGTGATGCTCGCCATCGGGACGACGGATCTGCTCTTCGCGATCGACTCCATCCCGGCGGTCTTCGGACTCACTCAGGAGGCCTACCTGGTCTTCGCGGCCAATGCGTTCGCACTCATGGGCCTCCGGCAGCTCTACTTCCTGCTCGACGGCCTCTTCTCCAAGATCGTCTACCTCAATCGGGGGCTGGCGATCATCCTCGCCTTCATCGGGGTCAAGCTCGTCCTCGAGGCACTCGCCGAGACCACAGACCTGGCCGTGCCGCACATCTCCATCGCGGTGTCCCTCGGGGTCATTATCGGAGTGCTTGTGGCCACCACGGTGGTCAGCCTCATTGCGGTCAAGCGCAATCCCGCCCTCCTGGCGGCCTCCCCGGAG
>CAZLNF010000189.1:0-3604 GCA_964560885.1 uncultured Actinomyces sp.
GGGCAATGGCCGCAAACGCGGCGACCGCCGCCGGCACGTCACGACTCCGGCGAGATATCGCGGTGAGGTGCCAGCCAACTCGCATCCACTCAGTATCGCTAGTAGGTGCGGGAGTGTTCCCGACACTGCGTCGGCATCATGCCGACACGGTGTCAGGCGTGTCGGCACCCGTGCTGCCTAGCGTGAAGTCATGCGTCGCCTCGCCGTCTCGCTCTCGGCTGTAGCTGTGGTGGCGGCCTCGCTCGCCCCAGTGCAGGCCGTGAGCGCATCCCCGACTGCTCTTGACGCGTCAATCGCGGCCACGACAGCCGCTTCCGATGTCAGCTCCCGCGCCGTCGTCCCCCGCGCGAGCGCGCAGGGCCGCAAGGGTCAATCGCTCACGGTCACGCCCGCCGCGCGCCTCTCGAGCTCCGGCCAGACCGTCAAGGTGAGTGGTCGTGGATTCAGCGAACTCGTCGGGATCTACGTCGGCCTGTGCGTGATGCCGCGGCCCGGGGCCAAGCCCACTCCATGCGGCGGCGGCGTCGATCAGGACGGCAGCTCGCAGGCTTCGGCGTGGATCTCGTCGAACCCGCCGCCCTACGGATCCAGTCTCGCCATTCCCTACAAGCGTGGCGGCAAGTTCAGCGTGCGGATCAAGGTGAGTCCGCGCATCGGCGCCTACGACTGTCGCGTGGTGCGCTGCGCGGTGGTAGCCCGCGCCGATCACACTCGCGCAAATGACCGCACCTGGGACGTCGCCGTCCCCGTGACCTTCAGATAGACCCCTCTCGCCTTGGAGGGGCACCCGTTGTCCGAACTTGCGCACGACAAGGAGAGCACATGCGCACGATGAGAATGGCCGCACTCGGTGCGGCCGCCCTGGCCATCACGGCCACGAGCCTGACCGCGGCGCAGGTCGCATCGGCCGATGGCTTCAGCGTCACGGCCAACGGCATCGCCAACCGCGGGACCCTCGCGGATCTGCCGCCGAGTTCGTCCGTGGCGATGGCCGTGAGCAATCTGCCGGCCAATGTCGGCATCTATGCCTTCCACTGCCTGGTGCCACCCCCGGGCGCCAGCCCCGTGCCGACTCGCTGCGATGCCGGCGAGGGCACGCTGATGTACGTCGTCGCCGCCACCACGCCTCAGACGACGACGCGCCCCATCGTCGTCAACGCGGAGTTCCTGGGCAAGAACCCCAACCCGCAAACTGGCGACACCGGCACGACTGCCGTGGACTGCCGCACGGACACGTGCGCGATCTACACGCTGGGCGCCGGTCGTGAGAGTGCCAATCCGGCGTACATCAACACCTTCCGCACTTCCTTCGCTGAAGTCGGCCCCCGCGACAAGGACTGGGCTGTCGCCACGATCCGCGGCCAGGTCATCAAGGGCGCGTGGCAGCCCAGGGTGTCCAACGCCAAGGCGAGTGACTTCGTGGTGGGCTTGAAGTCCGGACTCACGGTGTCGTTGGCCTCGGATGCGTGCGAGGTGAGCCAGGCCGGCAAGATCCGCGCCCTGAAGAAGTCGGGGACGTGCACGGTGACGATCACATCGCCGGGTAATGACCAGTGGGCGCCCTACGAGCGGGAGATCACCTTCCGCCTGACCAGGTAGGCGGATCGCGCGGACTAGCGACGAGGGTTGACGCCGGCCATGGCGAAAGCGATGGCCGCGTCGACCTCGTCGTCTGCAGGACGTCCGGCCTCGATGTGTCGCGTGGCCATCTCAACCACGCTCCAGATGTAGGCGGCGATGCGGTCGGCGTGGGGGATGTCGAGGTCGCACAGAGCGGCGTGCACGGGTGCGGCGAGCTGACGGTGGAGTGACTGCACCTGAGCGCGACGTACCGGTGGCAGGGTGGCGTCACCCGCGGCGCGCACAAGCGCATGGCGACCGTCGGCGACGTAGGCCAGGGACGCGCGGATCCATGTCTCCAGGCGCGCGCGGGGGTCCTCGATGTCGGCGACCGTCGCATCGAGGTGGTCGATCCACGCGGTGAGCTCATCGACCACGACATCGGCGATGAGATCGGCCGCGGATCGGTAGTACTCGTAGACCGCGGAGCGAGACAGGCCCGTGCGCTCAGCGACGACACCCATGGTCACCGTGCCGGACTCGCGCATGACGCTGGCAGCAGCCTCCACGAGAGCATCGCGGCGGCGCTCGCGATGCTCTGCGAGGGTGGGAGCGGCGATCCTGGGCACGACTTCATCGTGCCACGGAAGCCCATATCCCTCATCTCGAGACGAAGCGCTCGGCCGCGAGTGTGAGCCTGCACACGTAGGGCACTCCCCACCAGGGTGCAGACTGACGCCGTGGAGCCGCGCGGCTGGTGGACCGTGATTCTCACCGCACTGGCAGGTCCCGTCGGCAGCATCGGATTGGGCCTGGGTCTCGCGCGCTGGGCGGATGCGACCACGGGGGGCATGGCGTCTCTCGCGGGGGGAGTCGTGGGGCTCTGGCTGGGCGCGCCACTCGCGGCGTTCCTGGTCTTCGTGATCTGCATGCTCACGCTCATGAGGGAGCAGCTGTTGCGCCGGTGGATCGCCGTACTCGTGATGCTTGGCGCCGTGCTCGCCGAGGCGTTCATCGTGCTCATCGGGCTGCGGGTGACAGTCGGCATGCCAACCCCGGAGATCGGTCTCGTCGTCGTGGCGATCATCGCCGTGGGGGCGCTGGGTGGCGGGGCCTACCTCGCGCTCACCGCCGCGGCTCGTCGGGTCGACTAGGTGCTCCGGTCGGGCTGCGTCGCGCATCCGCTCCGCACCCGGCAGACTGGCGCCATGGAACCCCGCGGCTGGTGGACAGTCGGACTCACCGCACTGGCCGGCCCCCTGGGTGCGGTCGCGGGTGCCTTCGTCCTCTACACCGTCGGGGGGAACTTCGGCCTTGCCGCAGGCGTGGGAGGACTCATCCTGGGTGGGCCGCTGGCAGCCGTCGTCGTCTTCGGCGTGTGCCTGCTCACTCTCCTCAAGGACTGGGGCCTCAAGGGGCGCACGGCGTTGTCACTCATGGTGGCCGCCGCGCTGCTGGACGCCATCATCATCGTGCTCGCGTTGCGCGCGATCGGTGGCTCGTCGTTTGCCGATGTGGCGCTCTTCGGTGTCGGGATCATGTCGATGGCGGTCCTGGGCGCGGGCGCGCACGTGGCCATCTCGACGGCCGACAAGTAGTCGTCCGACGCTGCCGTCTCTACGCGTCGGGTGTGCTCGCGTCGACGCTCGTGTGCGCGGCAGGGATGGAGCCGAGGCGACCGGCCTCGTAGTCCTCGAATGCCTGCATGAGCTCGGCCTTGGTGTTCATGACGAAGGGGCCGTACGCCGCCACCGGCTCACGGATGGGCTCGCCACCGAGAATGAAGACATCGAATCCACCAAGGCGTGACTCCTGCACCGGGTCGGCCGCGATGGTGATGGTGTCGCCGGAGCCGAATACCGCGGTCTGGCCGGACTTGAGCGAGCGTCGGGCCGCTCCGGAGCCGACCTGGCCATCGCCGGAGAGGGCGTAGACGAGGGCGTTGTAGTCGGTGCGCCACGGCAGCGTGACCTCAGCCCCCGGGGCGATGGTCGCGTGAATGAGCGTCGCGGGGGTGTAGGTCTCACCCGGGCCCTACACGCCG
>CAZLNF010000190.1:0-3579 GCA_964560885.1 uncultured Actinomyces sp.
ACCTCGGGGATGAGGATGACGTTGGCGCCACCGGCCATGCCCGAGTGCAGGGCGATCCATCCGGCGTGACGACCCATCACCTCGATGACGAGCACGCGGTGGTGTGACTCGGCAGTGGTGTGCAAGCGGTCGATCGCGTCGGTGGCGATCGTCACGGCAGTGTCGAAGCCGAAGGTGTAGACGGTGGCGTTGGGGGCGTTGTCGAAAGTCTTGGGCACGCCGATCACCGGCAGGCCGTGATCGGCGAGCTGGGTGGCTACGCCGAGGGTGTCTTCGCCACCGATCGCGACGAGTGCGTCGACTCCGAGCTCGGCGAGATTGGCCTCGATGCGCTCGACGCCGCCCTCGACCTTGATGGGGTTGGTGCGCGAGGAGCCGAGGATCGTGCCGCCCCGCGGGAGGATGCCGCGGACCGCGGCCACATCGAGCGGCATGGTGATGCCCTCGAGCGGGCCCTTCCATCCGTCGCGGAAGCCGACGAATTCATAGCCGTACTCCTTGGCGCCCTTGCGGACGACCGCGCGGATGACGGCATTGAGGCCGGGGCAGTCGCCGCCGCCGGTGAGGACTCCGACTCGCATGGGTGCTCCTGGATTCGGGAAGGGCCTACGGCTATGTAAGCGTGTGCAGAAGCCTAGCCGATCCCCCTGGCCCGGCGGCTAGGGTCACGCCATGGCGATTCTGTCCCTGGACTGCGGCACCACGGGCGTCACCGCGCTCCTCGTGGGGGCCGATGCCCAGATCCTGGCGCGGGGCTATCGGGAGTTCCCCCAGCACTTCCCGGCGGATGGCTGGGTGGAGCACGACCCGGGCGAGATCTGGGCGGCAACCCTCGAGGCCACGCGCGAGGCGCTCGCGGCGAGCCCCGAGGCCCCCACGGCCGTCGGCATCACCAATCAGCGCGAGACCGTGTGCTTTTGGGATCGCGAGACTCTCGGGGCACCGCGCCGCGCGATCGTGTGGCAGGACCGGCGTACCGCCGCGATATGCGAGGACCTGCGCGCAGCCGGCCACGAGGCGCGCATCACCGAGCTCACCGGACTGCGCCTGGATCCCTACTTCAGCGGCACCAAGATCGCGTGGGTCCGCGACAACGACCCGACGACGTGGGCGCAGGTCACCTCCGGTCGCGTCGCCATCGGCACCGTCGACTCCTACTTCATCGCGCGCATGACTCGCGGCCTGCACCACGTCACGGATCCGACCAACGCATCTCGCACCCTGCTCTTCGACATCCGCACCGGCACGTGGAGTGCCGAGCTCGCCGCGATCCTCGGCGTGCCTCTGGATGCCCTGCCCGAGATCGTCCCGTCGTACGGCGAGATCGCGCGCACGGATCCGGCCACCTTCCTCGGACTGGATATCCCCATCGCCGGCATCGCGGGTGACCAGCAGGCCGCCCTCGTGGGCCAGGCGGGTTTCACGCCCGGATCGGCCAAGTGCACCTACGGCACCGGGTCCTTCCTCCTCGTCAACACCGGTGACCGTGCGGTCGCCACCGACTCAGGCCTTCTCACGACCGTGGCTCTCGGCCGGCCGGACGGCTCGCTCACCTACGCACTCGAAGGGGCTGTCTTCGTCACGGGTTCGGCCGTGCAGTGGCTGCGCGACGGCCTCGGCATCATCGAATCCGCGAGCGAGACCCAGGCGATCGCAGAGTCCGTGCCCGACAGTGGCGGTGTGGTCTTCGTGCCCGCGCTCACCGGTCTCGGAGCCCCCGACTGGGATCCCTATGCACGCGGCCTCATCATCGGCATCACGCGCGGCACCACGGGCGCGCACATCGTGCGCGCCACTCTCGAGGCCATCGCCTTCCAGGTGCGCGACGTGGTCGATCTCATGTCAGAGGAAGGTGGAGTCGATCTCACTGCGCTCGCGGTCGACGGAGGGGCCGCCGCCAACGATCTGCTCTGCCAGATGCAGGCGGACCAGGTCGGCATCCCCGTCGACCGCTCTCACGAGTTGCAGACGACGGGTCTCGGCGCAGCCTTCCTGGCGGGGCTGGGGACGGGCGTGTGGTCGGCGGAGTCCGACCTCGCCAGTGTCCGCAGGAGCGACCGGGTCTTCACGCCCCGCGGTGACGGCGACGAGGCCCACCGCAGGTGGCGGCGTGCAGTGGAGCGCTCCAAGGGCTGGCTCGACGCGGAACCGTAGGCCGAGGACGCGCATCGCCCAGCGTGCTACGTTGCGCCGGCTCCGTCTCGCGAGCATCGCTACGCCTGGAGGAATCTTGCGTCGTTTTGTTGCACCTGCAGCTGCCACGGCCATCGCCGCGTCGGCACTACTTGCCGCGCCTGCAGCTCTATCGGCATCGCCGCCCAGCGCACGTCCCGGCTGCATCGACACGCTTTACGTCGTGGAGTTCGAGGGCAAGGGTGGCACCGGGTCGATCCGCACCGTCAACACGCAGACCAACCTGCCCTTCGGGAAGCGCATCGCCATCGGCAAGACACCGGGGAGCATCGTCATCAATCCCTCCGGCACCACCGCATACGTCACCAACAATGGTGGCGGGGTGAGCGTGATCGATCTGGCCACGCGCACGGTGACCGACACTGTCGAAGACGATGCCATCCCCACGAATATCGCCATGTCGCCGGATGCTTCGACCGTCTACGTCGCCAACGCCAGTCCGAACGGCCCAGACCTCACCATCATCGATACCTCCGACAATTCGGCAACCTCTCAGAACCTTGCCGTTCCCGGTGCCTACGCCGTCGCCGTCAATGCAGACGGCACCGGGGTCTACGTCTCGGCCTTCTCCAAGACGGACACCAACGTCTACTACTACGAGACATCGGACTGGAGCGAGCCCGCCGCGGTGATCCAGACCAACTCACACAATAAGGAACTCGCGCTCAGCCCCGACGGCTCGCAACTATGGGTTGCCGGCAACTCGGTCAACCAGATCCACGTCATCGACACCGAGAGCAACACCTTGACGACGAGCATCCCTGTGGGCAATAAGCCTGAGCGAATCACCTTTGCCCCCAACGGCGCGACCGCGTGGATCACGAACATCGGCACCACGGCCAAGACACCGAACATCTCCATCATCAGCACGACCACGTTGACGGTCACCAAGACCATCAACGGCGGCCCCCTGCCCTTCGATGTGGCATTCACGCCGGACGGCGCCACCGCCTACGTCGCCAACTCCCTCGGCCAGAAGGGTTCGTTTTCACCGCTGGGCACCGTGACGGTCATCAACACGGCCACGGGCGCGATCACCAAGAAGATCCGCGGCTTCGTGCTGCCGGACAACCTGGTGGTGTGCAGCCCGCGCCTCACGTAAGTCTCCGTGCGACCCGAGAAGCCGATCGTAGATTGTTGACAATCTACGATCGGCTTCTTAGTCTGCTCTCACCGGCCGCGCCTACCGCGACGCCACGATGAGGGAGCGCCCATGCCTACCGCCGTCGTCACGGGAGCCGCGAGCGGGATGGGGTTTGCCACCGCGGAGATGTACCTCTCCCGGGGGTGGCAGGTCCTGGGCATCGATGTCACCGCCGATCTCGGCATCGCGCACCCGGCACTCACACCTCTCCCGGTCGACATCCGCGACGTAGACGCGGTCAC
>CAZLNF010000191.1:0-3567 GCA_964560885.1 uncultured Actinomyces sp.
GCGCCAACCAGGCCATCGCCACGCTCGAGCGCTACCGCATGCGCCTCGACGAGGTCAGCGCCAACCTCTCCGCCCTGGAGATCGACGACCTCGTCACCGTGCGTGACGTCGCCGTCGTCGCCCAGCGCGGGGACATGGTCTTGCGCATTGCACTGGAGATCCAGGGCTACGTCGTGGAGCTCGGCACGGATGGCCGCCTCCTCTCCCTGCAGCTCGCGGAGCTGCTGGCCGGCGTAGGAGAGGAGCGCTCGCTCGTGCTGCGCGACTACGCGATGGGGCGCGGCCGTCGTGTCGAGCGCGCCGCCGCGGCCCTCGACGTCCTCGATGGCGCCAGCCTCCTCGACCTCGTAGCGGTCGCGCAGGCCCTCGGCTTCGAGGGAAGCGAAGAGGAACTCGAGCAGCAGGTGAGCCCGAGGGGCTACCGCCAGCTCGCGCGCATCCCCCGACTCCCGGACACCATCGTCGAGCGGCTCGTGGCGAAGTTCGGCTCGCTGCCCAAGATCCTGGCCGCCTCGACGGAGTCCCTCCAGGGGGTCGATGGAGTGGGCGAGACCCGGGCTCGCTCGGTGCGCGAGGGCCTCTCGAGGCTCTCCGACGGCTCCCTGCTCGAGCGCTACTCCTAGTTGGTAGGGCCCGGCGAGCCGGCAGAGCCGCCTCTGTCGGGCTTCCCCTACTCCAGGCGGAGGGCGGTGGGAGCGCTCAGGATCGCCCCATTGCGGCCAAGGACGGTGTACTCCCCCGCCTGGGCCATGGGCTGGTCCGGGGGGCACCCGGCCGCGCTGAGATAGCCGTCCCAGACGAGCTGGGTCTCGAAGGCATCCCCGCGATCCAGGGTCACGACGTCCTTGTCCTCATTGGGATTGCAGTCGTCGCTGGACCAGATCGTCACCTCGCCCTGGGTGATCTGGAGTTCGTTGGCGCCGGGCCCGACATCGCGCTTGCAGGGGCGGGTGCCGATGTTGGTGACCGACAGGGTCAGCGTCGGCGTGGAGCCCACGGGGTAGATGGCCTCCTCCGCGAAGGCCTCGACCAGGATGTCGGCCTCGGTGCAGTCGGTGATCTCCGTCGGCTCCGGCTCGGGGCTCGGGCTCGCTGACGTCGGAGCAGGCTCCGGGGAGGGCGACGCCGTGGGAGCCGCGGTGGGCGCGGGCGTGGGAGTGGCTTCGTCGCCGCCGCCGCGACCGAAGATCAGCCACCACAGCAGCACGAGGATGACGAGCAGCACGGCGAGGACCACGATCCGCCTGCGCCAGTAGACGCCCGGCGGCTCGGAGCCGATCGGCGACATGAGCCCACTCACGGGTCATGACCGTACCCCCTATCTCGCCGGGGCATGGCAGCATCGGCGTATGCACCGCAAGACCACGGGCCGCCTCGTGGGCGAATCCCCCACTCCAACCCCCAAAACAGGGGCAAAGTCCGGGGTGAGTCCCCACCTGGGCTCCCAGAATGCGGTCATTCGGCGATGGTTCACCCACTCGGCCCGCGAGCTGCCTTGGCGTCAACCTCCGGCTCCGGGGCCCCATCCGGGGGGCTGGGGGGTCCTGGTGTCCGAATTCATGCTCCAGCAGACCCCCGTCGATCGGGTCCTCCCCGAGTGGTCGGCCTGGCTGCGGAGGTGGCCCCAGCCCTCCGCCCTCGCCGCAGAGAGCTCCGGCGAGGCGATCCGCGCGTGGGGGCGTCTGGGCTATCCGCGCAGGGCGCTGCGCATCCATGAGGCCGCCACGCGCATCGCCTCCGAGCACGACGACCTCGTGCCCGCCGACGACGCCGCACTGCGCGCCCTGCCCGGCATCGGGGACTACACCGCGGGCGCGGTGCGGGCCTTCGCCTACGGCCAGCGCGCCCTTGCCCTCGACACCAACGTCCGCCGCGTCATCGCCCGGCATGACCAAGGCCGGGCCTTCCCGGAGCCCTCGATCACCCGCGCCGAGTCGACCTACGCCGACAGCATCCAGCCCACGCGGACCGGGGCGGCCTGGATGGCTGCGGTCATGGAGCTTGGCGCCCTCGTGTGCACTGCCCGCCAGCCCGCGTGCGAGCGCTGCCCGGTGGCGAGCACCTGCCGATGGCTCGCCCTGGGCCGACCCGAGGGACCTGCCCCTCGGCGGCAGCCGAAGTACGCCGGATCCGACCGGCAGGCCCGCGGGGCCCTCCTCGCCGTACTCCGTGAGGCAGGGGGCCCGGTGCGCCAGGCCGATCTGGACCTCGCGTGGCCGGATGCCGCTCAGCGCGCCCGCGCGCTCGACGGCCTCGTGGCCGATGGGCTGGTCGCACCCGCGGCGCGAGGCCGCTGGTCGCTCCCGGGCTAGGGCTGTACGGCGGGCTCGAGATCGAGCGAGATCAGCTGAGGCGTGCCCTCGGGCCCGCCAGGACCGTCGCACTCAGCGAACTTTGGGACGAAAGCGCCGTGCAGCGACACTCTTGTCCCCAAGTTCGCTGGCACCCGATTGCTAGGCGAGCCAATGCACCCGCGCCGCGAGGCGATGGGCGCCGCCGGACGAGATGGGATGCCTAGGGCTGTACGGCGGGCTCGGCCTCGAGGGGCACGCGGTCGGACTGGCGCACCGCCATGCGCGTGCCCATCGGCAGGTCGAGTGACAGGTCCACCCAGGTGCGGTCACCGGCGATGCCGATGCCCGCGCACTCGCCCGCGCCGCGCGGCGTGGCGCGGACCGCGGACACCTCGATGAGCGTGGGGCGCTCGATCGCGCGCACCACGACCTCGTCACCGGTGCACAGGCCCGCATCGGGCAGCGCCACCGCGACCTGGATCATCTGCGGATCGGCGGTCGGACGCCAGGAGACCGGGTTGAGCGGGGTCTCATCGGTGCCCAGGGCGCGCAGCGGGCCGATGCCGGCCACGAGTCCGCCGAGCACGACGAGTGCTGTCACCGCGACGACGGCGCCGACGGTCCACATCCAGAAGACGGGGGACCGCCGACGCCGGGGAGCGTCGTACTCGCGCAGGCCTGGGATCAGCGGGCCACGTGCCACGCCTCACCCTCCCTGCGCATCAGTCGGTACCGGCAGTCTCGATTGGCGGGGCGTCGGGCACATCGGCCTTGGGTGTCGAGGTGAAGGTGAAGTCCAAGCCCTCATCGCCCACCACCGCATCGACGAGCACGATGGACCCCGGCGTGATCTCGCCGAAGAGCATCTTCTCGCTCAGCGGATCCTCGATCTCGCGCTGGATCGTGCGACGCAGCGGACGCGCTCCCATCGAGGAGTCGTAGCCACGCTCCGCGAGCAGCTCGCGAGCGGACTGGGTGAGGTCGAGCGAGATATCGCGGTCCTTGAGGCGCTCATCGAGCAGGTTGACCATGAGATCGACGATCTGCACGATCTCGGCCTTGCTCAACTGGTGGAAGACGATCGTGTCGTCGATGCGGTTGAGGAACTCAGGACGGAAGTGCTGCTTGAGTTCCTGCTGCACCTTGGTCTTCATGCGCTCGTAGGCCGACAGGTCGTCGTTCTCCGGGGCGAAGCCCAGCATGACGCCCTTGGAGACATCGCGGCTGCCGAGGTTGGTCGTCATGATGATGACGGTGTTCTTGAAGTCCACGA
>CAZLNF010000192.1:0-3566 GCA_964560885.1 uncultured Actinomyces sp.
GCCAAGACGCCGAAGACCCGCAAGGGCCGTGGCGAAGCCTCCAAGGGCAAGACGTCAGGCCGCGGCACCAAGGGCACGCGCGCGCGCAATCAGGTGCCCGCCCGCTTCGAGGGCGACCAGATGCCTCTGCATATGCGTCTGCCGAAGCTCAAGGGCTTCACCAACCCCAACACGGTGACCTATCAGGTGGTCAACGTCGCGTCCCTCGGCAAGCTCTTCCCCCAGGGAGGCGCCGTATCCGTTGCTGACCTGGTAGCCGCGGGAGCCGTGCGCAAGGGCCAGCCGGTGAAGGTGCTCGGCCAGGGCGAGATCTCGGTGGCCGTCCAGGTCAAGGCGCATGCTTTTTCGGCCTCGGCCCAGGAGAAGATCGCCGCTGCCGGAGGCAGCATCGAGAAGGTGTGAGGCTCGGGCGCCCCCAGGGTCCCCCCAGGATCGCGGGCCCCTGCTCGGGGGCGCCTAGGTTAGGCTTCAACGGCCCGGACGACAGATCTTCGTCCACGACACACGGCGGCGCCCCGGCATCGCCCAGGAGGTAAGCGTGCACCTCAGCGCCTTCGTCGCGGCGTTCCGCACCCCGGACCTGCGCAAGAAGCTGCTCTTCACGCTGGCCATGCTGGCGGTCTTCCGCTTGGGCTCGGTCGTTCCGACCCCCGGGGTCGACTACTCCGCGATCCAGCGCTGTATCGACCAAACGTCGGATAACTCCGTCTATGCCGTCATCAACCTCTTCAGCGGCGGAGCGCTCCTGCAGCTGTCGGTCTTCGCGCTGGGCATCATGCCCTACATCACGGCGAGCATCATCCTGCAGTTGCTCACCGTGGTCATCCCGCGTCTGGAGATGCTCAAGAAGGAAGGGCAGTCGGGCCAGGCCAAGATCACGCAGTACACCAGGTACCTCACCATCGGCCTGGCGATCCTGCAGTCGACCGCCATCCTGTCGCTCGCGCGCACGCCCGGCCAGCTCTTTAGCGGCTGTAACGAGGAGCTGATCCCCAACCAGAGCCCGCTCCTCATCATCGTCATGGTGATCGTGATGACGGCGGGCACGGCCGTGATCATGTGGCTCGGCGAGCTCATCACCGAGCGCGGCGTCGGCAACGGCATGTCACTGCTCATCTTCACCTCGATCATCGCGACGATCCCGGCGCAGTTCATCAATGTCTTCGTGAGCCGCGGCACCTTCTCCTTCGCCCTCACGTTGCTGGTCTCGCTCGTGGTCCTGGCGCTGGTGGTCTTCGTCGAGCAGGGCCAGCGCCGTATCCCCGTGCAGTACGCCAAGCGGATGGTGGGTCGCCGGATGTACGGCGGGACCTCGACCTACATTCCCCTCAAGGTCAACATGGCTGGCGTCATCCCGGTCATCTTCGCCTCATCCCTGCTCTTCCTGCCGACCCTCCTTGTGCAGCTCACCGGCAGCCAGGCGGAGTGGGCACAGTGGATCGCCACGAACTTCTCGACGGGCACCACGACGTGGTACCTCCTCGTCTTCTTCGTCCTCACGGTGTTCTTCACCTACTTCTACGTGTCGATCACCTTCAACCCCGTCGACGTCGCCGACAACATGAAGAAGTACGGCGGCTTCATCCCGGGCATCCGTGCGGGACGGCCCACGGCCGAGTACCTGTCCTATGTGCTCAACAGGCTGACGTTCCCCGGCTCGATCTACCTCGGCCTCATCGCCGTCATGCCGGTCTTCGCCTTCAACCTGATCGGCATCGGGGATCAGTTCGTCTTCGGCGGCATCAGCCTGCTCATCGTGGTGGGCGTCGGCCTCGACACGGTCAAGCAGATCGACTCCCAGCTCCAGCAGCGCAACTATGAGGGCTTCCTCCGCTGATGAGGCTGCTCATCATGGGACCACCCGGGGCTGGCAAAGGCACCCAGGCGGTCGTTGTCGCCGCGTCGCTAGGCATTCCCCACATCAGCACCGGCGACATCTTCCGCGCGAATGTCGGCGCCGGCACGCCTCTCGGCGAGGAGGCGCAGCGCTACATGGATGCCGGAGAGTACGTCCCCGACTCCATCACCAACGCCATGGTGCGCGATCGCATCTCACATGACGATTGCCAGCCGGGCTTCCTGCTGGATGGCTACCCGCGCACTCTGGAGCAGGTCAACGAACTCGACATGATGCTCGAGTCCGATGGTCGACGCCTGGATCGCGTCGTCGAACTCACGGTCATCACCGATGAGGTGGTGGGTCGCCTCCTCAAGCGTGCCCAGGAGCAGGGCCGGGCCGATGACACGGCCGATGTCATTCGTAGGCGCCTCGAGGTCTACTTCGAGCAGACGGCTCCGCTGGTCGCCGTCTATCGGGAGCGCGGCATCCTCCTCGAAGTCGATGGCATGGGGGATGTCGCCCAGGTCAGCGAGCGGATCCTGACCGCGCTGCGCGACTGACCATGTTTCGCTCACGCGACCGCATTGAGATCAAGTCGGCGGACCAGATCCAGGTCATGCGTGCCGCGGGACTTGTGGTCGCCCGCACGCTGCAGCGCGTCTCGGCGATCGCGGCGGCCGGCGTGACCACGGCGACCCTCGACGAATGCGCTGCTCAGTCCATCCGCGACGAAGGCGCCACACCGTCCTTCCTGGGCTATCACGGGTTCCCCGCGCATATCTGCGTGTCGGTCAACGAGGAGGTCGTCCACGGCATCCCGGGTGCCCGACGGCTGGCCGAGGGCGATGTCGTCTCCATCGACTGCGGCGCCATCGTCGATGGCTGGCACGGTGATGCTGCCCTCACCGTGCTCGTGGGCGATGTGGCCGAGGATCTTCGGGAGCTCTCGCGTGTGACCGAGGAATCCCTCTGGGCCGGTCTTGCCGCGGCGCGCCCCGGGAATCGACTGTCGGACATCGGACATGCGGTGGAGTCCGTCGTGCGTGCCCGAGGGGAGGCCTACGGCATCGTCGAGGAGTACGTCGGCCACGGCATCGGATCGAGCATGCACATGGAGCCCGCGGTGCCCAACTACGGGCGCCCGGGCAAGGGCCCCCGCTTGGTGCCTGGCATGGCCCTGGCCGTGGAGCCCATGGTCGTCCTCGGCGACCCGGGCGTGCACGTCCTCGACGACGATTGGACGGTGGTGGCCAGCGATGGCTCGCATGCGAGCCACTGGGAGCACACCGTGGCCATCACCGAGGACGGCCCGTGGGTCCTCACCGCCCTGGACGACGTCAGGCTCTAGCCATCCCGGCCCGGGGGGCAGCGGGGCTGTGAGGGACCATTTGGACCCTGGCTCGTCACGTCCGAAATGCGGAAATTTCGGGTACGGGGACCCCGATTAGGTCGTGAAGGGTCCCGCGCGTACACTTGACGGGCTGATCATCGGGCCCCCCCGTTCGTCCGCTACCCCCTCCCTTGGGAGCGGGGTCGTGAGCGTGCAAAGGGTCCGATCGGAGGAGAGCAGAGGGCATGTCAAAGAAGGACGGCGCGATCGAGCTTGAGGGCACGATCACCGAATCCTTGCCCAATGCGATGTTCCGTGTGGAACTGGACAACGGTCACAAAGTCCTGGCCCACATCAGCGGGAAGATGCGGATGCACTACATCCGAATCCTCCCCG
>CAZLNF010000193.1:0-3564 GCA_964560885.1 uncultured Actinomyces sp.
ACCCCTTCTCTCTCGGCGACCGAGGTGGAGCAGAAGGCCACCGCTGCACTCGCCGAGGGCCAGGGCGTGCCGCTTGAGGAGATGCCGCCCCTCGAATGCCCGTCCGACCTGCCCGCAGAGGTGGGCGCATCCATCGTCTGCGTCATCGGTGACGCTGCAGTAGGCAATACCTACGACGTCACCATCACGGTCGAGACCGTCGAGGGAGATGACGTCAGCTTCGACATCCAGGTCGCCGACGAGCCCAACGAGTAGACGAGCGAAGCCCGCCCCGGATCAGTGCGCCGCGGCGACAGGCGACGGCGTCATCCGGTCAGCCCAGCGCGGGATTGCCCGCGCGACAACCGCCCCGACCAGGGCCGCGGGCACCAGGGTCCACGTCCCCATGACGAAGCCGATCACGACGCCCAGCACGATGGCGATCGGCCACTTCATCGGGGCCGTCGCGATCACAGCGGCCACCACTCCCACCACCATGGCGGCCTGGATCGAGGGACCGCTGGGCAGAGCGAGTGCCGCGAGCAGGCCCGCAGTCGCCCCGACGAACATTGCCGGGAAGAAGGGGCCACCGCGGAAGCCTGCACCGAGCGAGACGGCGTAGGCCAAGGCCTTGAAGGCGAGGACGAGCGCCACCGTCGACACACTCGTCAGCGTGGGCAGGTCCGTGATCATCTCCTCACCCGAGGTCACGACGAAGAGGACGGACTCGCCGGTGAGGTACTGCACCGCGAGCGCTGAGCCGGCAACGACGAGCGAGGCGCCGACGAGGACACCCAGGTGCGGGCCTGAGCCGGTCACCCGAGCGAGCAGCGAAGCCACGACGCGTGCCAAAGCCACTGCCACCGTCGCGATGATCGCGACCACGATCGCCCACGCCAACTGGTCTACTTCGACGGCGTTGGGTGCGCCATCGAGCGAGAGAGAGCCGGCGAGCACAGGACCGATGAAGAGCGCGAGGATCGCGCCCAGCGCACCCACGCCCACGATCTTCTTCGCGTCCTCGGGGTCGGTGAAGCGCATGCGCTTGGCGATCACGGTGCCGACCACCGATCCCGTGGCGACGAGGGCGACCTCGGGCCCGAGCACGATTCCTCCGAAGAGTGAAGCGAGGATCGCGAGGATCACTCCGACGTACTCCCGCGGTGTCAATGGGCTGATGGCGATGCCGCCGAGGGGCGCATGGCCGGCGTCGCCCACACGCGTGCGGATGACGTAGACGAGGACGGCGGCGAGGACGAGGACCCCGATGACGTACCAGGCGGGCGTCGTGCCCCACGCCTCCGGGATGGTCTCCCACACGAGTGCGATGCCGGCATTGACGATGAGGAGGGCGGCGTAACCGAGGATGAGACCAACAATGCCGGCGACGGCCATCGCCGGGAGGGGTCGACGCTCATGCGCGACAGGGGTGTCCGGCGTGGCCATGCCCCTACCCAATCATCACCGCCCCGGTGGTGTCGGCAGCCGCACCGCTCATCGGGCAGGCTAGGGCCGTGCGCATCGTGGTCATCGGGGCTGGCTTCGCGGGGCTCGCCTGTGCTGATCGCCTCGTCACGCTCGGCCACGACGTCACAGTGCTCGAGGCACGGGATCGCGTGGGCGGCCGAGTCTGGTCCCAGGAGCTGGTCCCCGGCCACCCCGAAACCGTCATCGAGCGGGGCGCGGAATTCGTGCTGAGTGGCTACGACGTGCTGCGGGGGATGGCGGAGCGCTTCGACCTTGGCCTCGCGCCGTCGGGCATGTCCTACTACGTCCGCGAGCCACGCAACACCTCGTCACCAGTCACCGCGGAGGAGGTCGCGGCAGTCGCGCGCGCGATGCGACCCGCAGCGGAGGCGACGGATCCGAGCGTGTCCCTGCGCGCCTTCCTCGATCAGCACCTGCCTGGGTCTGCTGCGGCCGAGGCGCTGGCCGCACGCGCCGCCATCAGCTGGGCGGCATCCGAGGACCTGCTCTCGTGTCACATCCTGTTGGACGCGGTCGCATCGGTCCAGCCCCTGCCCACCGCTCGGGTCGCCGGGGGCAACCAGGGGATCGCGCGTGCGCTCGCCGCTCACCTCGGCGATCGTGTCAGGCTGCGGGCACCGGCATCGGCGGTGCGCACTACGGCCGACGGTGTGCAGGTCGACGTGCAGGGTGCGAGCATCGACGCTGACGCGGTGGTCATCGCCATACCGCTGCCGCTACTCGAGCAGTTCGATCTGCAGCCCGGCATGCCCGATGCCCAGCGCGAGGCGATGTCGCGCATGGTGCGTGGCCACGCGGCCAAGCTCCATGTGCCGCTCACCAGCCAGCCGCCCGCGAGCGCAGTGCTTGATGTCGCTCGACGCTTCTGGTGCTGGACCGCCACCGACGCCAGTGGTGAGGTCCAGCCGGTGGTGCACTGCTTCTCCGGCTCCGCCGCAGCGCTCGCGGGTCTGGACGTCACGCGTGGTGCATCGACGTGGCTGGACGCCGTGGGAGCACTGCGGTCCGACCTCGAGCTCGAAGCAGACGGAGCGCTCCTCAGCACGTGGGACGACGACCCCTGGGCGACGTTTGCCTACTCAGGCCTGGGGGCCGCAAGCCGGCCCGGTGACGCGCAGATCATTGGCGCACCCGTCGGGCGCGTGCACTTCGCGGGCGAGCACACGGCGGGTGAGTGGGCGGGGCTCATGGAAGGTGCTCTCCGCAGCGGTGTGCGCACAGCCGATGAGGTGCACGCGAGCAGCTAGAGGACCAGCGTCATCAGGTGATCGTGGCGTGCGACAAGGGTGTCGTAGTCGGCCACCGCGGTGGGAGCTCCGGGGATCACCTGGCGTACCTCCGCATGGATCTGCCCGTGCGGCTTGCCCGTGCGCGCCGCGAGCACGCTCACCATGCGATGGATGTCCTTGCGCACCTCCTGGGTGTCACGCCAGGTCGCGGGGGTGAAGGCCGTGTCCTCGGTGACCGCCTCGACGTGGCGGCGCAGTCGGGCATCGCGAGCCGCGAGCACGGTGGCCATGTCCTCGGGACTCAGCAGCCCGGGCAGGCCCAGATAGTCGGCAGCATCCTCGTCGAGCTCGAGGGACTCGGCCGTGATCGCGCGGCCCGCGGTGAGCACGTGCGCGAACTGCGCATCAGCATCGAGGGCCGTGAAGCCCTCGCCGGCCACGCGCTCGACGTCGGGGTCGAGGTCGTGGTCATCGCTTGCTGTCACCCGCACGACGGCATTGCGCGCCGACTCCATCTCGGCCGCCAGAGCCAGCAGCGGGCGTACGGCAGGGAGGTAGACCGAGGCCGTCTCCTGCGCTCCCCGCGCGCGCACCACGCGCCCCACCGCCTGGGCGAAGAAGAGCGGGGTCCGGGCCGAGCACAGGTAGCCGAGGGTCGTGGCGCGCGGGATATCGACACCCTCGCTGATCATCCGCACGCAGACGACGAGGCGCGTGCGACCTTGCGTGAACGCCGACAACCGCTGCGAGGCGTCGGAGTCCTCTGACAGCACGACCGCGGGCTCCTCGCCGGTGACGCGCGCAGCAACCGCGGCGTAGGCGCGCGCGGTCTCCTGGTCGTTGGCGAGGATGATGCCCGCGGCATCCT
>CAZLNF010000194.1:0-3511 GCA_964560885.1 uncultured Actinomyces sp.
AGCGTGGCCGTCTGGAACTGCCGGTGCGTGCGCTCCGGGCCGAGTCGTGGCGCGGTGAGTTCGGACTGCCAGGAGTCGTACTTGGACCAATAGGGCTCGAAGTTTGCGATGACGCCGAGCTCAGCGAAGCGCGGCAGATCGGGGGGATCGACGAGCTGGGTGTGCACGATGATCCACCGGCGGTCGCGCGGCGGATTCACCCTCGCGGCATGCTCCATGGAATCCAGGGCCATGCGCACGCCCGCATCACCGATGGCGTGGATATGCGCGGTGAAGCCCATGGCGTCGATGGCGGCGACTGCTGCCGCCATCTCGCCCGGCTCCCAGTTGGGCATGCCCTTCCAGTGCGGGCAATCGCAGAAGGGCTCGAGCATGGCACTGGTGGCGGATTCGATGACTCCATCGGCGAAGAACTTGATCGTGTTGCTGGTGACGAACGGGCCGCCGTCAGCCACGACGCGCTCCCGCGCCGCGGCGAAGTGGGCGAGCTGATCGCGCCAGGAGTTGGGATCGGCCCACAGTGCGAGGTCGATGTCCGTGTGGAGGATGCCCTGATCCGAGGCGGTGAGCCATGTGGCCACGTCACCGGGCTCGACCCAGGCATCCTGCACCCAGGTGATGCCCGTCGACGCGAAGCCGCTCATGGCGAAGTCGACGGCGCTCAGCCGCATGGATTCGGGGGGTGTCGGCATCAGGTTGTAGACGGGGCGCCAGGCACCCCACTCGCGCAGGGTGCCGGTGGGCGCTCCTGCGCTGTCGAGCACGATCTCGCCGTCATGCGGCTGGGCGACGCCCGTTGCGTATCCGGCGCGACGCAGCGCCTCGGAGTTGACCCACACGGTGTGGTAGTCCGTTGCGCGGAGGACGACCGGTCGGTCGGGTACGACGGCGTCGAGCCAGCTCGCGTGGAAGATCCCCTCGGGAGCAAGGGTGTGATCGAAGCCCTCACCACGCACCCATTCCATCTCCGGGTGCTCTCGTGCCCAGGCGCCCACGGCTGCTGCGATGTCCTGCGGGGTGGCATGGTCGCGCACCGGGGCGAACTCCCGCTCCAGTCCCCCGAAGATCGGGTGCACGTGGCCATCTCCGAAGGCAGGAGCCACGAATCCACCGTCAGCGTCGACGACCTCATCCGCTGGCAACCTTCGCGCTGTTTCACCGAGCGCGACGATGCGACCGTCCACCATGAGTACCGCGTCGGAGGAGTAGACGCTCCCGTCGGGGAGCCGGTGGCCCGTCCACACGTTGGCGTTCTCGATGCGCGTGCTCGTCACGATCATCCTTCCGAGATGGTTGATGCAGGAGAGCTGACGGGCCCGAGGGTCCGGGCCCGTCAGCTCGATGTCCTACTTCTTGAAGTTGGTCCAGACCTGGTCGTAGAGGTCGATGGCCTCCACGGAGCAGCCGGGGACCGGTGCGGCCAGAGCCTTGAACTCCTCGGGGATGACGACGGCGGGATTGGCGCCGAGCTCCGGAGTCATGAACTCCGAGGAACCGGTGATGCCGTTGTCGTATCCGACGAAGTTCGTGGCCTCGCCGATGTTGGCCGGATCCATCATCCAGTTGATGAAGATCTTGGCGTTGTCGACGTTCTGGGCACCCACCGGCACCGCGAAGTTGTCCGACCACAGCGTGATGCCCTCTGCGGGGTAGACGTACTGCAGATTGGGGTTATCGGCCTGGGCTCGCGTGAAGGCGCCGTTCCACATCATGTGGACGGTCTGCTCACCGGATGCCATGCGACCGATGACGCCATCGGAGTTGATGACCGCCACGTTGGGCTTCCAGCCGGCAAGGAGCTCCTCGACCTTGATGTAGTCATCGCGGTTTGTGGAGCAGGGCTGGGCGCCCACCGCTCGGAGTGCCGCGTGGATCACCTCGACCTGGTCGTTGAGCGTGCCGATCTTGCCTGCCGCCGGGCTGTCCGCATTGAAGAAGTCGGCCCACGCGGTGATCTCCCCGCCCGACTTCGTCGGGTCGTAGGCGATGCCCGTCGTTCCGTACATGTACGGCGCGGAGTACTTGCGACCCGGATCGAAGTAGACGTCCATGAACTCCGGCTTGATGAACTGGCCGTTGGGGAAGGAGGCCGGATCGACTTCCTGGAGGAGTCCGAGCTCGATCATCTGAGCGACCATGTAGTCGCTGGGGACGATGACGTCGTAGTTGGCGCCACCGGCCTGCAGCTTGGCGAGCATCGTCTCGTTGGAGTCGAAGTTATCGAGGTTGACGGCGATGCCCGTCTCGGACTCGAATCGGTCGAGCAACTCCGGAGAGATGTAGTCGGTCCAGTTGTAGAGGTTCACCTCCCCGCCATTGGGCGTGGGGAAGTCACCCGCCGGAGCCTCCGGGCTGGCCGCATCCGAGGCGGCTGCCGATGATGCCGGCGCACTGCTTGTCTCGCCGCCCCCGCCGACGGTGGTCTCACCGCCGCACGCGGACAGGGCGAGGATTCCTGTCATGCCGAGTGCCAGCCACATGCCGGACATTCGGCGGTTCTTCCACCGTTTCATTCCTTACCTCTTCCTTCTCGCGATGATGTAGGAGATGGTCACGATAACCACGCTGACGAGCAGGAGCAGCGTGGAGAGGGCATTGACGCCCGGGGTAATGGCATTGCGGATCATGCCGAAGATGTAGACCGGAAGCGTGGTGCCGCCGGCGCCCGCCAGGAAGTACGACACGATGAAGTCGTCGAGGCTGATGATGAAGGCCAGGAGCGCACCCGCGACGATTCCGGGCGCCAGCAGGGGCAGCGTGATCCTGCGGAAGATCGTCCACTCGTTCGCGCCGAGATCTGCAGCCGCCTCGTAGATCGACAGGTCGACTGTCCTGAGCCGGGCCCTGATGGGGAGTAGGGCAAAGGGAATGCAGAACGCCGTATGGGCCAGCGTGATGGCGTCCACGCCCAGAGGGAATCGGATCTGGACGAAGAGCGCCAGGGTGCCGATGGCGAAGACGATCTCGGGGATGACCAGGGGAGCCATGATGAGCGACCAGGCGAAGGTGCGCCCCGCCCGCGCCATGCGGAGCAGGCCGATCGCGAGTCCGGTGGCGAAGAGGACGGACAGCACCGTGGAGATGCTCGCGACGCGGAGTGAGTTCATCACCGCTCGCTGGATGTCGTCGTTGGTGAGGACATCGGCGTACCACTCGAGACTGAAGCCCTTCCAGACGGTGACGACCCTGTTGCTGTTGAAGGAGTACGCGACGACGAAGACGAGGGGGATGTAGAGGAACGCGAAGACGACGGCCGCGATGGGCCCGAAGAGGGGGAAGTTCTTCAGCGAGGTGCCGGTGCCGCGGGGAGTCCTCATATCAGCGACTCCAGGCTCTGATTGGCGCCGCGTCGACTCGATCTCCTGGCGACCACGGCGAAGATGACGAGGGCCACCATCACGAGCACGAGCACCATGACGGAGAGCGCCGCGCCGAAGGGCCAGTTGCGCGAGGCGCCGAACTGCGCCGCGATGACGTTGGCGATCATCGAGGTCTTGCCGCCGCCGAGGAG
>CAZLNF010000195.1:0-3492 GCA_964560885.1 uncultured Actinomyces sp.
TGCACGATCGGCGCATCACGCTTGATATCACCGATGAAGCCCTGCAGTGGCTGGTCAACAAGGGCTATGACCCGGCGTACGGCGCCCGGCCCCTGCGCCGGCTCGTGCAGACCGCGATCGGTGATCCACTGGCTAAGGAAATCCTTGCGGGCGAGGTGCATGACGGCGACACGGTCGTCATCGCCACCGTTCCGGATGGCGCCCACCTCACGGTGACGCCCAAGCGCTGAGTCATGTGACATGGCCCTCACTCCCCACGGGGCGGTGAGGGTCATGTCGCTTCCGGCGCCTGACTCGGGCAGAATCACATGATGCGCGTGGTGCGGTCGTTGCTTGTGGGCGTCACCGCCCTGGCGATGCTGACGACACTCTCCCCGGCCGTGGCGCAGGCGAAGCCCTCGGATGGGATCGCCATGCCGGGCCTGTGCAAGGCGCCGTACAACGTCTCCAGTCAGCGTGGCGTCGATGTCTCGCGCGTGGCAGAGGACCGCGTCGTCACCTTCGACCGCAAGCGCGTGGTCCTCGATCGCAAGGGCTGGGCGGCAGACAATCCCCGCGATCCCTCCTGGACGCTGTGGTTCCACTCACTTGTCTGGCTCGTCCCCCTGGCGCTCGAGGATCCGGAGACCGCGGTCGCTGTCTTCTTGGAGCGCGACAAGGCACTGCCGGATCCAGGCGCGTCGCGCAGCAAGTACGACCGCCGTGCGGTGGGCTGGACCCAGGGGCAGTTCCGCACCAGGCTCGACACGGCGAACTGCCTCTACAACATGACCCGTGATCCCCGGCTCATCCCCATTGCCGAGAGGCTGGCGGCGGCCAACATGGATCCGCTGCGCTACCCCGGTCCCCCCAAGTCCCGCGTCCACAACCACGGCACGATGTCCAACGTCACGTTGATGCAGGCGGGCAAGGCCTTCGGCGTAGACGAGTGGATCGACTTCGCGATGAAGCGGTTCAGGCGTGACCTGCCCTACGTATTCGAACCCTGCGGGATGATGCGGGAGCAGAGCAGCACCTATCAGGTGCACAACGTGCGGCTGTGGGAGAAGACTGCGCCGGCCCTCAACACCTCTCTTGACACTCAGCTGCGGGCACTCGGCGCTCTCGTGCGACCGGACGGCGTGCTGGAGGCCATCGGAGATGGCCAGCCCGACTCAGGGCTGGAGCCCAATGGCGCGTCGCTGTGGTGCCGTGAGACCGGGTGGGCTGCCGGGACCCTGAAGGGTGGAGCGTCCGCGGACGACACGAGCCAGGATGCGCATTTCGTCCTGCGCTTCGGACCCAAGGTGACCTACCACGGCCACCAGGACCACGGCGGCATCACCTGGTTCGCCCTTGGCGCGCCCGTGCTCTCCGATCGCGGTCTCTTCAGCAAGGATCGTGGAGAGCGGTTCGACTATGCACACAGCATGCGTGCGCACTCGGTCTTCGAGCCGGTGGGTTCGCCTGAGTACGACCCCGTGACGAAGGCCTCGCGGATCTCAGCGACGGAGTTCGCCCTGAGCGATGCGGAAGACGGCATCAAGCGCGAGCGCGACATCACCATCGAGTCGACGCGACTTATCGTCCGCGATCGGGGCACCGGCGCCAAGGAGTGGATCCAGCACTGGCAGTTGGCGCCCGGCTGGGAGCCCACCGAGACCGGCGCGGTGCACGAGGCTGCGGGCCTCACGCTCACGATCGACTGCCCGAAGCTCAAGCCCGTCCGGGTGGAGGCCTTCACCGCCTGGCGCACGGCCGTGGACGCGTGGGACATGCAATGCCGCGTGGCGGAGAATCGCACCGGAGCGCGCCTCACCACCACGCTCACGGTGGCGCCGACGTCATGAGGGGCCCCCTCATCGCCGGGGTGTGCGCAGCGCTCCTCGCATCCGTCGCCGTGGCCGCCCCCGCCGGAGCCGCGCGCTCGGGTGAACTGCCGAGGATCTGCTCCGAGGAGGAGGCGGGCGCGCGGCAGTGGGGTGCTGACATCACGCGTCTGTCGGGAGAGGGTGTCGTCACCATCGATGGACGGCCCCTGGTCGTCCGAGGCGAGGGCGCCCAATGGCGGCTCTGGGATCGTGTCGACCCGGCCTTCTCGACGCACTTCCACTCCATGGCCTGGCTCGTGCCCGGGCTTCGCACCGGCCTGCCCGTCGTCGACATCCTCCTGGAGCGCGATGCGGCGCTGCCCGATCCCGGATATCTCGCGGGCTCGGACTCCCTCAAGGAGACGGGCTGGACCGCGGGGATCAATCGGCTTCGCATGGGCGTCGTGTCGTGTCTTTACGCCGCCACGCGTGATGAGCGCCTCGGGCCGGTGATGGATCGCCTGGTGGCGTCCAATCTCGATCCCTATCGCTACCGGGGCGCACCGCTCAACAAGCCGCACAACCAGGGCACTCTCGCCAACATCGCGCTGCTCGAGGCCGCGCGCGCCTTCGGCCGCCCCGAGTGGCGTGAGCCCGCCATCCGACGGTTCGAGGCGGACGCCTCCACCGTCTTCGACAAGTGCGGCATGACGGCGGAGCAGTCCACGACGTACCACCGACTCAACGTCAACCTGTGGCGGCGCTCGCTCGCTCAGGTGGGTGCAGAGGTCGATGCTGGCGTGGACATGGGTGCCGCCGTCCGTCGCGGTGCGCTCGCGACGTGGCAGCTCACGCGGCCTGACGGCGTGCTCGACGCGATCGGCACGGGCAATCCCACGCGCGTGACGCGCGCCGACCTCGATCTCGACGATGACACCGCCCTGCCGACGCGCCTCTACTGCGCCGATCTCGGGTGGGCGGCGAATCGCTCGTCCTGGGATGACACCGCGACTCACTACGTCCTGCGCTTCGGCCCAAGGCCAGCGGTGCATGGCCACGAGGATCGCGGTGCCCTCACCTGGTTTGCCCAGGGCGTGCCGGTGTTTGCCGATCGCGGAGTCTTCGACCGCTCTCGCGGGCCCCGATGGAGTTGGGCGCACTCGGCTCATGCGCACTCCACCTTCCACGGAATCGGCGCGAAGTGGCGGCACCCCTTGACGGCGGAGTACGCCCGCGTGGGGGAGGCAGACACCTACCGTGTCGAGACGAGGTTCCGTCGCACGAGCATGGAGCGCTTCTTCACGATCCCGCTCCCGACCGACGACACCGAGTCTGTGCTGCACGTCTCGGACACGGGGCGCACCAACTACGACCGGCAGTGGTACCAGCGTTGGCAGCTCGCCGAGGGCTGGACCCCGCTTGAGCGTGTCACCGCCTGGGAGCCCGCTGCGGTGCACGAGGCCTCGGGCCTCTTCCTCTATGGCGCGTGCCGCTCGGGCCACTACATGCGCACGTCGGTCACCCCTGTCGAGACCTTCCCCGCGTGGCGAGTGGCGAAGCCGGCGTACTCCCTGGAGTGCGGTGGCCTCGGCAAGGTCGTGCGCTTGGAGACGCTGTGGATGGTGAGCCCGGTCGAAGGGCTGCTCACCTGGGATGCGCTCACCGGCGAGTACGCCGTCGCGCCGCCCGCGCCCGTCGACCC
>CAZLNF010000196.1:0-3479 GCA_964560885.1 uncultured Actinomyces sp.
TGCCCACATGCATCCCGAGCATCAATCGCCACTCTCGCTTAGGGTGCTCGCATGGCGGAGCCCCGATCGACGCAGGCGCGCGGTGCGCGCGTGCTCGGTGAGCGTGGCAAGCCCAAGCCAGAGCGCTCAGCGCCCGAGGACGTCGCCGATCCCACCGCCCCGCGCCGCGTCGTCAGTTACGCCCTGCAGCGACGCTCTGTGCTGCGTGGGCTCTACGGCGGGCAAGCCTTCAACGGCTTCGATGTCTGCGACGCCGATCCCTATCTACTGCGCGCAGCCCGCTTCCACGGCGTACCCACCGAGGACCCGTGCCCCATTTGCCGAGTCAACGATGGCCGCGAGCACCTCGCCCAGGTCACCTATGTCTATGGCGAGCAGCTCGGGCATATCGCCGGCTCCGCTATCGATCCTGCGCGCTTGCCGAGCATGGCCTATGAGTACGGCGAGTTCCGTGTCTACGTCGTCGAGGTGTGCACGACGTGCCACTGGAACCACCTCGTGACGAGCTACATGCTTGGCGACGGACAGCCCCGCAAGGCACCGGCCAAGCCGCGCGATCTGCTCGACTAGGCGTCGACCTTCTCGCGCGTCTCCTCGTCATCTTCCTTGCGCCGTCGATCCGCTGGTAGCCCGAAGGATGCGATGAGGCCGATCACCATCGCGCCTCCGGCGAACGCCGCCATGATCTGCACCGCCCGCGTGTAGGACTGCTTGGCCTCTGCGGCGACATCGGCCATGCCGGGCTGCTGCTCGAGCGGGATGATCGCCTCGCCGGAGGTGTCGACGACCTCGTCGACGATCTGCGTGCGCTGCTCCTCGGATATCTGCGGCTGATTGACCGCGAGATCGTTGCTGAGCGCTAGGCCGAGTGAGACGAAGAGCACCGTGCCGAGCATCGCCGAGCCGAGGGTCGATCCGACCTGACGCAGGGTGGACGTGACCGAGGATGCGCCGCCGGATCGCTGTGGTGGGACGTCGCTGAGGATGACGTTGGTGAGCTGCGCACTGTCGAAGCCGACACCGATGCCGTAGATGAAGAGCGGGATGGCCATCCACCAGGCGGAGCGATCGACACTGATGGTGAGCATCACGCCCACGATGCCGATGATCTCGAGCACCATGCCGAGTCGTACGACGCGTGTGGATCCGAGCGCTGCGGAAACATGCCGGGCAGCGCCGCCGGCGATGACGGCACCGACGCCGAGGACCGCGAGCAGCGCGCCGGTCTGCAGCGCACTGAAACCCTGCACGGACTGCAGCCACAGGGGAAGCGCGAAGAGCACCCCGAACTCGCCCAGCGAGACCAGCGTCGCGACGACGTTGCCGTATCCGTAGCGGCGAATCTTGAACAGGGAGAGGTCCATCAGCACGCTCTTGCCCGCCTTCGCCCTGCGGGATTGCGAGATGACGAAGAGGAGTAGCAGGAGCAGGCCGAGACCAAGGGCCACGGGCACCGGGGACAGGCCACCGGTCGTCAGGGAGATGGGTCCGAGATCCCAGTTCGTGATCAGGGTCCACCAGCCGAGGGCCTGACCTTCGATGAGCGCGAAGACGACAAGGCCGAGACCGATGGACGACATGATGACGCCGCCGACGTCGAGGCGTCGCTTGTCCTCACCCTTGGACTCGACGATGACGAACCACACCATGATCAGGCTGAGGATGCCGAGCGGGACATTGATGAAGAACGCCCATCGCCAGGAGGCGACATCGGCGAGCCAGCCGCCGAGCAGTGGGCCGAAGGCCGCCATGCCTCCGAAGACCGCACCCCAGAGCCCGAAGGCCGCCGCGCGCATCGGGCCGCGGAAGTTGACGTTGATGATTGCCATCGACGTGGGCAGCATCATCGCTCCGCCCACGGCTTCGCCCGCGCGAGCAAGGATGAGCATGTCGCCGCTCTGCGCCATGCCGGCGAGGAAATTGAATGCGATGAAGATCGCCGTGCCGATCATGAACATCCGCTTGCGGCCGATGCGGTCCGAGAGCACGCCGAAGGTGATGAGGAGCGCGGCGAAGACGAGGGAGTAGATCGAGGTCACCCACAGCACGGAGGTCCGGTCGATGCCGAGGTCCTGCACGATCGTGGGGATGAGGACGTTGACGATGCTGCCCTCGAGCACGATGAGCGAGACGCCGAGGAGCAGCGCGACCAGGGCGAGCCAGGGCCGGGCCTGCGTGCCCGCCTCGGGCTGACCTGCCTGTGCCTGCTGTGTCGTCACCGTGTCCTCCGTGGTTTGCCGCGTGGGCTACGTCGGGTGACGGTACCGAAGGAACGTCCCGAGGGAATCCTGCGTCTTACGGCGGCGTGCCGTGACCGATGGGACGGGTGAGGCGCGTGATCATGGAAGGCCGTCGAACGCAGGAGGAGCACCGTGGCAGCCAAGGGCAGCCGGCACGCGAAAGGTGCGGCCCAGAGTGAGCCGCGCCCCAAGCGACGCTGGATCCGGGGCACCTTCCTCACGCTGTTCTTCCTCGGACTGCTCGGAGCGGGGGCGTTCGCGGCGGCGGTCATCCTCACGCCGGTGCCCGATCCCAATGAAGTGGCCCGCACCGAGGCCACGGTCGTCTACTACTCCGACGGCACCACCGAGATCGGCCGCCTCGGCGACTCCACTCGGCGCAGTGTCGCGCTCTCCGACGTACCCCTCGACGTGCAGCGCGCCGTGCTGGCTGCTGAGGACCGCGAGTTCTACAACCACGGTGGCTTCTCACCTGTCGGCATCGGCCGCGCGGTCTACAACAACGTGACCGGCGGATCGCTGCAGGGCGGGTCGACCATCACGCAGCAGTACGCCAAGAACGCCTATCTCTCATCCGAGCGCTCCTTCGTCCGCAAGGCACGCGAACTCATCCTCAGCGTCAAGCTCGAGGCGACCGTGGGCAAGGACCAGATCCTCGGGGACTACCTCAACACCATCTACTTCGGTCGCGGTGCCTACGGCGTCCAGTCGGCCTCGCTGGCCTACTTCGGCGTGCCGGTCTCCGAGCTCAACTACGAGCAGGGCGCGGTCCTCGCCTCGCTCATCAAGGCACCGAGCTTCTACGCCGACAACCGCAAGGAGCTCAAGGCCCGCTGGCGCTATGTCATCGACTCCATGGCGCAGGTCGGCTGGATCACCCCACAGCAGCAGGAGAAGGCGCGCTTCCCCGACATCATCAAGCCGGCAAACACCAATCGCCTCGGCGGCCAGGTCGGCTATCTGCTCGAAGCCGTCAAGGCCGACCTACGCGCGCTCGGCTACACCGATCAGGAGATCGAGGCCGGCGGCCTGCGCATCGTCACCACCTTCGACAGCGCCGCACAAGCTGCGGCCGAGGCTGCGGTCGCCGCGGTGGGACCGACGGAGGGGACGGAAGGTCTGCGCATCGGGCTCGTCGCCGTGCGGCCGGGCACGGGCGAGGTCGTCGCGATGTACGGCGGGAGCGACTACGTCACCGATCCGATCAACAACGCCACGCGTCCCTTCGCGCAGGCCGGC
>CAZLNF010000197.1:0-3460 GCA_964560885.1 uncultured Actinomyces sp.
TCTTTACCGGCTTGTCCTCGGCAGCCTTCTTGGCTGCCGCCTTCTTTACCGGCTTGTCCTCGGCAGACTTCTTGGCTGCGGCCTTCTTTACCGGCTTGTCCTCGGCAGCCTTCTTGGCTGCCGCCTTCTTTACCGGCTTCGCCTCGGCAGCCTTCTTGGCTGCCGCCTTCTTCACCGGCTTCGCCTCGGCAGCCTTCTTGGCTGCCGCCTTCTTCACCGGCTTGTCCTCGGCAGCCTTCTTGGCCGCGGCCTTCTTCACCGGCTTGTCCTCGGCAGCCTTCTTGTCCGCCACGGGGCTTGGGGGGCCCGCGGGGCGGCTCGCGGCCTTGCGGGGACGGGTGGTCGCGGAGCCCGAGGGCCCCTGCGTGCTGTCGACCATGCGGTCGTGTCCTTTCACGGTCCCGGGCGCAAAGCGCCGCTCGGACCCGGGTCTCACCGGCCCGGTGGGCGGGCCGACCCGGCAAGCCGGGCCGTTAAGTCTGGTCAGCCTCGCGGTCGGCAGCGAGGGGGTCACCGACCAAGACCGCGTCGGCCGACCCTCCCTCGGCGAGCGGCCCTTGCATCTCCCGCGTCACGAGGGGAGGCGGTGTTTGCCACCCGGTCGCTACCGGTGAGGGGGCCACGCTGCGCAGAGCCGCGAGGATGTCGTCTGGTCTCACGGAAGGGGTTACCTGCCGCAGGACCACCGTAAGTATCGCACACGGCGTCGCCCCATCCCCGGCAGGCGCCACCGAAGCGGCGAGCAGTGCCGCACGCACATCGAAGGTCCGCATGCCGTTCTTGGTGAGGCGTTCGACCAGGACCTCCTCAGCGGCGAGCAGGCGATCCACGGGTTCCTGTGCCTCGGCCGGGCTCAGTCCGGGGAGCTCGATGCGCCAGCGGCTCGCCTGGAGCCGCTCGGCGAAATCAGAGGTCCGGGCAACCACCACGTCGAGGATGTCAAGGCCGGGAGGCAGGGCCTCGTCGATGCGCCGGCGCAGATCCTCGGGGTCGCACTCCTCCGCGAGGCCGATCTCGAGGTACTCCGCCTCGCTGGCGGTCCCGGTGGGGGCCGCATTGGCGTAGGAGATCTTCGGATGTGGACTGAAGCCGGCGCTGTAGGCCATGGGTACGCCGGCCCGGCGCAGCGCGCGCTCCAGCGCCCTCTGGAAGTCACGATGGCTGGCGAAGCGCAAGCGGCCCCGCTTGGCGTAGCGCAGTCGCAGGCGCTGGACGGGCGCGACGTGATCGCGGGGCGGGGTCCGGCGCGCCTTCGGAGCCGACCCCGTCGGGCTGGGCTGATTCACGCGGGCTGGCCGGCGGCGACACGCGTCGCGACCGCGGGAAGCCCCAAGTCAGTCGGACCCACCTGGATGCTCGTGCCCATCTGATCGCATACGCCGCAGTCGAAGCACGGGGTCCAACGGCAGTCCTCGACACCCTGCTCGTCAAGCGCGTCCTGCCAGTCCTCCCACAGCCATTCGCGATCGAGGCCGGAATCGAGGTGATCCCAGGGCAGCACCTCGGCATGCTCACGCTCGCGAATCGTGAACCAGTCGAGGTCGACCGGCTCGTCCGCGAGTGCGGTCGCCGCAGCCGACGCCCAGCGATCGAAGTCGAAGTGCTCGCTCCATCCGTCGAAGCGAGCGCCATCGCGCCATGCCTGGAGGATGACCCTGCCGACACGGCGATCACCGCGCGACAGAAGTCCTTCGATGGTGCCCGGCTTGCCGTCGTGATAGCGGAAGCCGATCGCCTTGCCGTACTCCCGATTGCCGCGGATCGCGTCACGGAGCTTGGCCAGGCGAGCGTCGGTCGTCTCGTGATCGAGTTGGGCCGCCCACTGGAAGGGGGTGTGCGGCTTGGGCACGAAACCGCCGAT
This sequence comes from uncultured Actinomyces sp., assembly GCA_964560885.1. Lineage (GTDB taxonomy): Bacteria > Actinomycetota > Actinomycetes > S36-B12 > S36-B12 > Mxb001. Next base: position 1,862 of record CAZLNF010000197.1, read on the forward strand.
GGAGACGGTGCACCGGATGTCACGACGCCCGCTCACTTCACGGCCCACGCGAATCACCTCTGCCGCGAGGCGCGCGATCTGCAGCACGTCCTCGTCGGTCTCCGTGGGAAGACCGCACATGAAGTAGAGCTTCACCTGACGCCAGCCGGCGCCGTAGGCGGCAGCGACAGTGCGGATGAGGTCGTCCTCCGTCACCTGCTTGTTGATCACCTTGCGCATGCGCTCACTGCCGCCCTCGGGGGCGAAGGTCAGTCCGCTGCGCCTGCCGTTGCGCGAGAGCTCATTGGCAAGATCGATGTTGAAGGCATCGACGCGGGTGCTCGGCAGCGAGAGTGACGTCTGCGAACCCTCGTAGCAATCGGCGAGGTAGGTCGTCACCTCAGCGATCTCTGAGTGATCCGCGCTGGACAGCGACAGGAGTCCGACCTCTTCGTAGCCTGTCTTGGCCAGTCCGTTGTCGACCATGGCCGCGATGCCCGCCTTGCTGCGCTCACGGACAGGGCGCGTGATCATGCCCGCCTGGCAGAAGCGGCAGCCCCGGGTGCAGCCGCGGAAGATCTCGACACTCATGCGTTCGTGCACTGTCTCCGCGAGAGGCACGAGTGGTGCCTTGGGATAGGGCCATTCGTCGAGGTCCATGACGGTGTGCTTCGCCACGCGCCACGGAATGCCCGGATGCGTCGGGATGACACGGCGGATCCGACCATCGGGCAGGTACTCCACGTCGTACAGCGAGGGGACATACGCCACGCCCGAGCGCGCGATCGCTTCGAGCAGTCCTGCGCGGCCGTCGGGTCGTCCCGCCTGCTTCCACTCCCGCACGAGCTCGGTGAGGCGCAGCACCGCTTCCTCACCGTCGCCCAGCACGGCGGCATCGATGAAGTCGGCGATGGGCTCGGGATTGAAGGAGGCATGACCTCCGGCAATGACGACAGGGTGCGACTCATCACGATCGGTGGCGATGAGCGGGATGCCCGCGAGGTCGAGGGCCGTGAGCATGTTGGTGTAGCCGAGCTCGGTCGAGAACGACAGGCCAAGGAGATCGAAGGCGCCCACGGGTCGATGCGAGTCGACGGTGAATTGCGGCACCCCGTGCTCGCGCATGAGGGCCTCCAGATCAGGCCAGACGGCGTAGGTGCGCTCGCACAGCACGCCCGCCTGCTCGTTGAGCACCTCGTAGAGGATCTGAACTCCCTGGTTGGGGGCCCCCACCTCGTAGGCATCGGGGTACATCAGCGCCCAGCGGACATCTGCCTCGTCCCAGTCGGCCGCGACAGCATTGACCTCGCCGCCGACGTACTGGATCGGCTTCTGCACACGTGGGAGAAGCTGCTCGAGGGCGGGGAAGACCGAGGCGGAAGAGCCCGCCACGGGCGGCTGCGCCGGCCCGCCGGGCAAGGTCGTCGACGGCATGGGATGAGAGTACCCGTGGTGCTGTCAGACCTGTTGCTGCTGGTGCAAACGCACGTTCTCGAGTAGGCCCAGGGCGATCCACGAGGCAAACATGGACGTGCCTCCATAGGAGACGAAGGGCAGCGGCACACCCGTGATCGGCATGATGCCGAGGTTCATGCCGATGTTCTCGAAGGTCTGGAAGGC
>CAZLNF010000198.1:0-3456 GCA_964560885.1 uncultured Actinomyces sp.
CCGCCAAGCCCGAAGCGCCGATCGCACAGGGACGCCACCATCTCGTCGGTGAGTTCGATCTCGCCGTCGAGATCGGGCAGCAGGACGAAGTCATTGCCCGTCCCGTGGCCCTTGAGCACGCGCACCTGCTTCACCCGACCAGCCTAGGCGCCGGCCGAGGCGTAGAGCGCGCTCGCCCGGTCGCAGGCGTGATCCCAGGTCTGCTCGGGAGGCACGGCGACGTTGTGGGCGGAGATCCGCTCCCCCAGCGCGGTGTCGCGGCCCAGAAGGGCCAGGGCCTCACCAAACCGGTCGTCATCCACCGCGAGCAAGCCCTCGACGCCGTCGTGGATGAACTCCGATGTGCCCGCCTGCGCCCGTGCCACGACAGGAAGCCCGAAGGTGCGCGCCTCGAGGGCAGCGATGCCGAAGGACTCCAGCACCGAGGCCTGCGCGAAGACATCACTCGTGGCGAAGGCCTCGCGGATGCCTGCCGGAGACAGCCGACCGGTGAATCGGGCGGGCACGCCCAGCCGACGGGCGGTGCGCTCGACCGCACCGCGCTGCGGGCCGTCGCCGATGATGGTCGTCTCGATCCGCACGTCTGGGCCGAGCAGGACCTGCGCTCGCGCAATCGACCGCAGGAGTGCGCCCACACGCTTGCGCGGGGCAAGCCGCGAGACGGTGACGACACGGAGCACTCCCGGCACGCGCGCCACAGACGCGGACTGCCTCCACGGAGCCGGATCGATGGCATTGGGGAGTACGCCGACTCGTACGCCGAGAGCCTCCGCGATAGGCGCGGCGGCGATCTCGCTCACTGCACTCACCACCACTCCCGGCCGCGTGAGAAGCCCGCGGGCGGTGCGATAGCCGCCACGCGACAGCGGGCCCCAAATGCTGTGCACCGTGACGACCGTCGGCATGCGCAGCTCAGCCAGGGCACGCAGCGCTCCCCAGGCGAAGGGCGACACGGCACCCACGTGGACATGGGCGACGTCGGCGGGATGCTTCTCGAGGATCTCGCGGACCCCCGCGCGGGTCCGGGGGTGCACCGGCAGGTCGCCGGGGATACGAGCCGCGAGCCGCTCCACCGCGATCCCATCCATCACCTCGCGCCCCGATCGATGGGCACCCGATCCCGGGGTCGCAGTGATCACCCATGGCTCGTCCCCCCGGGCCGCCTGCGCGAGGGCTAGGCCTCGCACCTGGGTCTCAATGCCACCCGTGCGCGGCAGGTAGCAGTCCGAGACATGGGCGATGCGCACGCGATGACGCTACGCCACGCCCCGCCCTCTCGCTGTGGGGCCGAGCCCACAGGGGCAGGATGGGTCCGTGACCACGCTGGTCTTCCTCCACGCCCACCCCGATGACGAGGCGCTCCTCACCGCGGGGACGATGGCGCGCGCCTCCGCCGAGGGTCACCGGGTGGTCCTCGCGGTCGCCACCGATGGTGCTGCGGGTCTCACCTCCGCGGACTACCGCGACGACCTCGCCGGTGTGCGGGCCCGTGAGCTCGAGCGCTCCGCAGAGATCCTCGGCACCGCGCGGCTGGAGACCTGGGGCTACGCCGACTCGGGGATCACGGGCGACCAGCCACGGGGCTTCGCCGCCGGTGACCTCGACGACCAGGTAGCGCGCCTCGTCGACCTCGTCGAGGCCGAGCAGGCCGAGGTGCTCGTGGGCTACGACCCCTCAGGGGGCTACGGGCACCCCGATCACCTGCGGGTCCACGACGTTGCCCGACAGGCAGCCGCTCAGGTGCGCGCCCGCCGCGCAATGCGTCACTTCGAGGCCACGCTCCCGCGCGAGCCGATCGCCCGGGCAGTGCGCACCGCGGCGAAGGTGCGGCTGACACCGGACGGATTCGATCCCGCGGAGTTCGACCGCGCCTGGACCCCCGGGCGCGATATCACCCACCGGGTCGACGTCCGCCCCTACGCCGAGGCGAAGCGCGCAAGCATGGCCGCCCATGCGAGCCAGGCTGCCGCGGACGACTCCACCCGCACGCTCGCGGTGCTCACCCGGCTCCCCGGGCCGGCGTACCGCCTGCTCCTCGGCACCGAGTACTACGTCGCCGTCCCCTGACTCAGACCCACAGCTCGAGGGCGGCGTCGACGCCGGATCCGGCAGGAATCCACTGCACGCGCGCGTCCTGGCGAAATCGGCGTTCCTGTCGCCGGGCGAAGCGGCGCGTCCCGTCTATCGTGCGCTGCCGGGCCACCTCCATCGCCTCAGCGGAGGGTGCATCGAGCGCATCCAGCACCTGGCGGTAGCCGAGAGCCCCACTCGCGGTGCGCCCCATGCGAGGGCTGAGGTCGCGGACTTCATCGACGAGTCCGAGATCCCACATGCGATCGACGCGCGCGGCGATCCGTGCGTCGAGCACGATCCGATCGCACGCCAGACCGATCCAGTGCGCCGCCCGCCAGGGAGTCGGCTCCGGCAGCCGCGCGGTGAAGGAACCTTGCAGCTCTACTACCTCCAGCGCGCGCACGATGCGCCGGCCGTTGGTGGGCAGGATCGCCGCGGCCGCATCGGCATCCAAGGATGCGAGCCGCGCATGCAGTGCTTCGGGCCCCACGTCGGCGAGCTCGGTCTCAAGCCGGGCCCGCACCTGCGGATCCGTGCCCGGGAAGTCCATCTCGTCGAGGATCGCCTGCACGTAGAGCCAGGAGCCACCCACGATGACGACGGTGCGCCCGCGGGCCTCGATCTCCTCGACGCATGCGCGTGCTCGGTCGCGGAACTCCACCACACTCACCTCGTGATCGACGTTCCACACGTCGAGCATGTGATGGGGTACGCCGCGCCGCTCGGCCTCGGGCACCTTGGCAGTGCCGACATCCATGCCGACGTAGACCTGCATGGAGTCAGCGCTCACGATCTCGGCATCGAGCCGCTCGGCCAGGTCGATTGCGAGGTCGGACTTGCCCACCGCGGTCGGCCCGACGATGGCGATGATCATGCTGATGACGGCATGCTCGGCATGGGGAGCACGACGCGATCGTCCGCGGGACTCGCATCGGTCCGCGCCTCCCAGGCATCTCCCGCGCGCGTGGGGTGCACCGCGATCATCCGGTCGGCGACCAGGTGGTGCGGGGCGGCGTAGGTGACCTCGGCCACCACAAGGTCACCGGGACGCGGCTCGCCCAGGGCCGGATCGCGCATCACGTGGACGAGGCGGTTGTCGGCGGCACGGCCCGACAGTCGCGCGGTCGCATCATCCTTGCGCCCCTCGCCCTCGGCGATGAGCACCTCCACCTCGCGGCCGACGAAGCGCTTGCTCTCCTCCCACGCGATCTCCTCGACCAGCGCAAGGAGGCGGTTGTAGCGCTCCTGCACGACCTCCTTGGACACCTGGTCGTCCATCGTCGCCGCAGGAGTGCCCGGTCGCGGGGAGTACTGGAAGGTGAAGGCGCTCGCGAAGCGAGAGGCGCGGACGACGTCGAGGGTGCCCTGGAAGTCCTCCTCGGT
>CAZLNF010000199.1:0-3440 GCA_964560885.1 uncultured Actinomyces sp.
CCGGATGCCCGCGAGGGACTGTGGGAGGCAGCGCGGGCACAGGGGCTGGCGTAGCTTCGCCTTCGAACGCGCCACGAGAGGGGATAGGGTCGCTCCATGCTTGGCGGTGTCCCTTCACAGGGTGGGATGGCACTGCGTGGTGGGATGGCACTGCGTGCCCTTGCCCTCAGCACCGTCATCACCATGGTGACCGCAGCCGCCCACGCGACCCACGAACATCCGCCGTCGTGGATGCTCTTGCTCCCGACCGCGGTGGTCCTCGCCGGACTGTGCCTGCCGGTGAGTGCCCGTCGGTTGAGTTGGGCGCGCGCGATGGGCACCATGGTGGTCGGCCAATTCGCGCTGCACGCCTGGTTCGCCTGGTTCGCACTTCCTGCTGTCGGCTCAGGGGTGCCCACCCACGCCTTGCATCACGGGCCGTCTGCATCGGTGCTCGTGTCACGTGATTTCAGTGGGCTGATTCCCTCACCGGGGATGGTGCTGGCCCACCTCGTGGCAGCGGGGGTGCTTGCTGCGTTCCTCGTGCATGCTGACTGGCTCTTGAGTGCGGCGGCGGCGATCCTGGGCGGCACTCTTCGTCCTCCCGCCGTCGCTTGCCGCCCTGTCGCGTCAGCCGCGCCGACCTCGCTCTTCGACCGACCAGCCGCGCCGCGGATCCCGGTCGTGCTCATCCACAACCTCGTGAGGAGGGGACCGCCGGCGTACTGCGTCTAGTCCGCAGTACGCCGAGTTATCGGTCCCTATTTCGCGCGCGATCGCGCGCCCTCACGAAAGGTTCCATCATGCTTGCTCGTTCGCTTCGCCGCGTCATCGCGGCGTCCGCTTCGGCCGCACTCATCGCCGGAGCGGGTCTCATCGCAGCATCACCGGCATCTGCCCATGCATCTGTCCAGCTCTACGGAGGAAAGGCCACTGCGGGCGGATACGGCGCTCTCTGGATGCGCATCCCCCATGGCTGCGACGGCTCGCCGACGAAGCGCGTCATGGTCACGCTGCCCGCGTCATTCGGGTCAGTCAAACCCCAGATGATCGGTGGCTGGAAGGCCAAGGTCGTCACCAAGGCTGACGGTTCACGTCAGGTCATCTGGAACGCCACCGGGGATCCACTCCCCGACGACCAGTTCGCCGACTTCGGGATCTCGGTGAAGTGGCCGACAACGGAGGGCGAGGTCGCTCTCCCCACGGTCCAGACCTGTCTCAAGGGCAAGGTGGCATGGATCGGCGCCGACGTACCCACGGTGGATGTCGGTCCGGCCTCCGGCGGCGGTCACTAGTGTCGCGACGTTGGGTGGTGGCGGCCAGCATGCTGGCCGCCACCACCGCACTCTCCGCGCTGTCGGCGAGCCCTGCGTGGGCCCATGCGCGCGTGATCGCCAGCTCGCCGGCTGAAGGCTCGGTCGTGAGTTCGCTGACGACCGCCCGGCTCACCTTCAACGAGTCGGTGAGCGGCAGCAGCTCGGCGCTGCGCGTGCTCACGTCATCGAGCGCCACGCTGTCGGGACCCGCTCGCGTCTCCGGCTCTTCGGTGACAGCACCGGTGCGGTCCATCAACGCGGGTCGCTACGCACTCGTCTACCGGGTGACGAGCTCGGACGGCCACGTCATCGCCAACTCCATCGGATTCTCCGTGCGCCTCTCGGACCCGCCGTCGTCGGCGGCGACGGTGCGCCTGTCGGGTGAGTCCGTGGGGATCTCCGGGACGCGCGTGGGCACGCGTACCCTCCGACTGCGCGGAGACCTCCGCAATGCGATCGGACAGGTGGCCTGGCGGCTGCCGGGAATCCCGGAGCCCTTCACGTGGTCGCTGGCGAAGGGTCGGGCCAAGGGGATGCTTCCCTTCGCCGGCACTTACTCGGTGACGGTCACGGCGTATTCCTCGGCCTCGTCCACGCGCACGCTCACCGGGGTCGTCCGAATCAGCCCTTAGGGCGTTCACCCGTCCGTAGGATGCGCGGGTGAGATACCTGGTCACGGGGGGAGCGGGCTTCATCGGCTCGCACTATGTGCGCAGCCTGCTGGAGGGCAGCCTCGGTGCCGAGGTTGCCGGCGTGACCGTGCTCGACAAGCTCACCTATGCCGGCAACCTGGCCAATCTCGCGCCCGTCGCGGAGGATTCCCGCTATTCCTTCGTCCAGGGCGACATCTGCGACGGGGCGGTCCTGGACGTCGTGGTCCCCGGCCACGACGTCGTGGTCAACTTCGCGGCCGAGACCCACGTGGACCGCTCGATCGCGGGTCCGCAGGACTTCGTGGTCACCAATGTCGTGGGCACGCAGGCGCTGCTGGATGCCTGTCGCCGGCACGCGATCCCGCGTGTGGTCCACATCGGCACCGATGAGGTCTACGGATCGATCGACTCCGGCTCGTGGACCGAGGACTCACCGCTGCTGCCCAATTCGCCGTATGCCGCGTCGAAGGCGGCCGCCGAACTCCTGGTGCGTGCCTACCACCGCACCTACGGCATGAGCGTGTCGAGCACACGCTGCTCCAACAACTACGGCCCGTATCAGTTCCCCGAGAAGGTAATCCCGCTCTTCGTCACCAACCTCCTCGACGGAATCAAGGTGCCGCTCTACGGCGATGGGCTCAATGTCCGCGACTGGCTGCATGTCGACGATCACGTCCGCGGGATCCAGATCGTGGTGGAGCGCGGGGAGCCGGGAGCGGCGTACAACATCGGCGGGGGAGTCGAGCTCACCAATCGCCAACTCACCGAGCGCATCCTGGAGCACATGGGCTGCGCCTGGGACGAGTGGGTGGACTACGTGCCGGATCGTCTCGGCCACGACCGCCGCTACAGCGTCGATGATTCACGGCTGCGTGCGCTCGGGTACGCGCCCACCCGCAGCTTCGACGAGGCTATCGACGCGACCATCGCGTGGTACCGCGACCATCCGCAGTGGTGGCGTCCCCTCAAGGGCGCCGCGTGAGTCTCCCACTGGGCGAGAAGACCTTCTTCGGCCAGCCCCGTGCACTGGCCACGCTCTTCTTCACCGAAATGTGGGAGCGCTTCTCCTACTACGGCATGCGCGCGATTCTCGTGCTCTACCTCATTACGCCGCCCGATGGCGCATCACCACCCGGTGGTGGGCTGGGCTTCTCCGATGCGGATGCAGCGGCGATCTACGGCACCTACGTGTCCCTCATCTACCTGCTGCCCCTGCTGGGTGGCTGGGTCGCGGATCGGCTCACCGGACCGCGGCGAGCGGTGCTCTTCGGAGGCATCGTCATCGCGGCTGGCCACTTCGTCATGGCGGTGCCGGTCGAAGCGCTGTTCTGGACAGGGCTCCTCGTCATCGCGATCGGCACGGGCCTGTTGAAGCCAAGCGTGAGCGCCATGGTGGGTGGCCTCTATGCGCCGAACGACACGCGTCGCGATGGCGGCTTCTCGATCTTCTACATGGGCATCAATCTCGGGGCGCTCATCGCGCCGCTCATCG
>CAZLNF010000200.1:0-3416 GCA_964560885.1 uncultured Actinomyces sp.
CGGGCACGCGCACGTCGGTCTCCACGGGTGCGCCCTCGGCGAGCCATGCGGGCCAGCCGCCATCGAGGACGGCGACCCTCTCGTGGCCCATCCAGCGCAGCATGAGCCAGACGCGCGCAGCCGACATGAGCCCTCCGTCGGCGTCGTAGGCCACGACCTGGGTGGATGCGTCGATGCCCCAGGCGCCGAGTTGCCGCGCGAAGTCATCAGGCTCGGGGAAGGGGCGACGGCCCGTGACTCCCGGGATGATCTCGCCGGCGAGATGGGTCGCGGTGTCGGCGTAGAGCGCCCCGGGGATATGGCCCTCGAGGTAGGCGCGCTGACCCCATGCCTCGTCATCAAGGGAGAAGCGCGCATCCAGGATCACCAGACTTGGGTCGTCGAGGTGTGCGCGTAGCCATCCGACGCTGACGATCGTGCGCTCGTCCATGCCGTCATCCTGCCAGTCCACTTTGTCCCTATTCTGGAGGGGTGACCCCCGACATGACTCCTCGCAGCCGCCTTGCCACCGAAGGCCGTGACCGCACTCCCAACCGCGGCATGCTGCGGGCCCTCGGGATGGAGGATGACGATTTCTCCAAGCCGCAGATCGGCATCGCGTCATCCTTCAACCAGATCACGCCGTGCAATATGTCGTTGCGCGAAGTGGCAGGCGATGTCGCGAGCGGCGTGCGCGAGGGCGGCGGATTCCCGATGGAATTCGGCACCATCACCGTCTCGGACGTCATCTCCATGGGACACGAGGGCATGCACTTCTCACTCGTCTCGCGCGAGGTCATCGCCGACTCTGTCGAGACGGTCATGCAGGCCGAGCGACTCGACGGCATGGTGACTCTCGCGGGTTGTGACAAGAGCCTCCCCGCGATGATGATGGCGGCTGCGCGCCTCGACGTGGCGAGCGTCCTGCTCTACGCGGGCTCCCTCATGCCCGGGTACGTGCGCTTCACCGATGGCCGCGAAGAGACGGTCAACATCGTGACGGCCTTCGAGGCTGTCGGTGCAAACGCCCGTGGCCTGATGTCGGATGAGGACCTCGATCGCATCGAGCGCGCGGTTTGCCCGACGGCGGGCACCTGCGGCGGGATGTACACCGCCAACACCATGGCGAGCGCGGCCGAGGCAATGGGCATGGCACTCCCGGGGTCCTCGTCACCACCCGCCGTAGATGCCCGTCGAGAGATGCTCGCCCGAGACTCGGGACGCGCGGTCATCGAGATGATCCGCCAGGGCATCACCGCGCGCGACATCATCACGCCGCGCTCCATCGAAAACGCCATCACCGTGATCATGGCGCTGGGCGGGTCCACGAATTCCGTCCTGCACATGCCCGCGATCGCGCACGAAGCGGGCTTCGAGCTCGACCTCGGTGAATTCCAGCGGATCAGCGACCGCACGCCCCTCATCGCCGACCTCAAGCCCTTCGGTGAGCACTTGATGTACGACCTCGATCGCGTGGGCGGCGTACCCGTCGTCATGCGGATGCTGCTTGACGCCGGTCTGCTGCATGGCGACTGCCTCACCGTGACGGGCAAGACCATCGCCGAGAATCTCGACGCCGTGAGGATTCCGGAGCCGGACGGCGTGGTTGTCCGCCCCCTGACCGCGCCGATCGACTCAAGTGGGGGCATCTCCATCCTCTCGGGGTCGCTCGCTCCCGAGGGTGCGGTCGTCAAGACGGCGGGGGTCGGCGTCGACTCCTTCGAGGGCACCGCGCGGGTCTTCGAGCGCGAGCAGTCGGCGATGGCGGCCCTTGCCGACGGCAGCATCCGTGCCGGCGACGTCGTCGTCGTGTGCTACGAGGGGCCCAAGGGCGGCCCGGGCATGCGCGAGATGCTCGCCATCACCGCGGCGATCAAGGGTGCGGGCCTGGGCAAGGACGTCCTGCTCGTCACCGACGGCCGCTTCTCGGGGGGCAGCACCGGGCTGTGTGTGGGCCACGTGTGCCCTGAGGCGTCCGATGGCGGGCCCATCGGCCTGGTGCGCGACGGCGATCGCATCCGCGTCGATATCCCCTCGCGCACGCTCGATCTCCTCGTCGACGAGGGCGAGCTCGCCCGGCGCCGAGCGGAGTTCGAGCCACTCCCGCCTCGCTATGACAGGGGAGTCCTCGCCAAGTACGTCCGCCTCGTGGGCTCGGCGAGCCGGGGCGCCGTCTGCGACTGATCCCTCGCTGAGTGCGTCCTTCTGCGGTCGAAAAGCGCCACCTGGCGGCACATCCCGACCGCAAAGCGGCGTTCGTCACGCGACGCGTCGGGTGACTGCCGCTCGTACGGCGGCGAGGACCTCGTGCGGGCGCTGAGTGATCTGCTCCCACGTAAACCGCAAAACCAACCAGCCGTGAAGCATCAGGATGTTCTGGCGTTCGCGATCGCGTTCGAAGGCTGTCCGGCACGTGTGATGCGCGCGACCATCCACCTCGATGGCGATCCGCAGGCCCAGATGCGCGAAGTCAATCTCGGCGATCACTCGATTCGAGGCATCGCGGACGGGGAGATTCCGGGCCCACGGACCTGTGCCACTGCGGTCGAGGAGTGCGCCCATGCGCTGCTCCGCCTCAGACCGCGACCCCGAGGCCACGCGTTCGACCATGGCGCGAAGACAGGTGGCGCCGTTGTGCCCCGAACCGAGGTGAGGCTGCACGGCGCGGGTGAACGATTCCGCGTCAATGAGTCTGCGCTGCAGGGCGAGATCGACCACGTCGGCGGAACGGCGTTCACCCAGCACGATGAGGGAATCCACTAGGGCCTCGAGTGGGGGCATGAATCGAAACCCCTCGCGACTGCGGATGGCAGCGCCGTCGGGTCGGCGAAGGATGCGGACCTGGGGTAGCGACGCCGCCGTCTTGTGGGGCACGACGACCAGGCGAGGCGTCCCGGCCAGATGCCAGCCGGCGCGGCGCAGGGCGAGGTCCCCGCTGATCCGGGCGCGCGGGCCGTAGGTGATCGTGAGAATGGCCGCCCACTGACCGTCTGTGAGGTGGCGCTCGGCATCGAAGGGCGCCGGAGCGAGGAGGACGGCGCTGCCCACGCGCTGCCAGGTGCCCTCGGCCACGCGACGAGCGACAGCGCGACGACTAAAGCCGCATACCGCCAAGTCCGACGGGGACACAACGCCCCCTTGGGCGACGGACAGGGCGCGCAGGCGTCCTCGATCGTGGTGGGCGGGGGGCACCGGCACACCCTGCCGCGAACTCGGTCTCCGGTTCCGGCCCTGTCCACAGGCGGTGTTCTGCGGTCGAAAGATGCCACCGGGTGGCACATCCCGACCACAGAACGCGTGAGGAGCCGAGGGTGGGGGAGGCGCCCTGGCGCTCTGCGTCCCGGACCGCTACTCTGGGCCCATGCAGCAGGTCATCGTCATCGTAGGCAGGCGCGCGGGTTAGCCCCGGCACCTGTCGCCTGATGGCGACCCGCGCG
>CAZLNF010000201.1:0-3409 GCA_964560885.1 uncultured Actinomyces sp.
CATGTTCTGAGCCTTGTAGTTCGCCGTCAGCTTGACGTCGGTTCCCAGCGGGGTCAGCGCGAAGTTGCCGCCGAAGTACGGGCCAAGATTCGCCGGCGCCGGGTACTCCTTGCGGTTGTCGTAAGGCCACATGGCATTGATGGCAGAGGACATCGAGCCCCAGGTGTAGCCATCGGAGGTCGTCTCGTAGACGGTCTCGCAGATCTCTGCGCCAGGCGAGGCGATGAACTGCGACATCTGGAACTGGAGGTTGCGCGTCGAGTTCTTGACCCAGGGGTCCGGCGGGACGTAGTCGGGCCACGCATCGTCGGAGATCTCATTGTCGCCACCCGACTTGTAGGTGTTGACGGCGTTCTTCGGGTCTTCCTGGACCGGGCCGATGTCGATGACCTCGTGGGCGACCTCGAGCGGCTTCCACGGGATCGTCGGGCACTCTGTGCGGGGCTCCAGCGGGGCGGGGCGGGCACTCGCTGACGGCGCGGCGACAGCGAGCGTGAGAACAGCGGCTGACGAGCATGCCGCCAGGCCCAACAGCATGGAACGGGATGACTTCATGGGACCTCCGGGATGGATCGTTCTTGCCCTCCGATGGGCTTAGCCCGACGCTACGGAAGGCGGATCTCGACGTCACACTTCGACGACAGATGTAGTGGGCCGGGAAACACCTGTGACTCAACTCAAGACAGTTGTCTTTGCCCCTCAACCGCGAAGCTCGCCTCCAGGCGCACCCCTTGGGACGCCGGTACCCATCTCCACGATCCGCGGGCCACGGCGCACCAGGCGTCCATGATCGCCGTCCCAGAACCACGCACGATGTCCCCTCGAGGCAGGCCCCGGCCATCGTCCACGACGACGATGGCGAGGGAGCCATCCGCCGACATCGACAACTCCACGTCGACCCGGGACGCATGTCCGTGCGACGCGGCGTTCAGCAGCGCCTGCTCAACCACCCGGTAGATCGCGGTGAGGAGATCCCTTGAGACACCACCGCCCATAAGGAGGGTGCGAGATCGCTGATCGAAGGTCAGTCGCACACGCAACACCGAGCTCCACGAGTCGGCCAACTCCTGCAGGGCCGTGTCGAGTCCCACGGATCCAAAGGCGGGGCTGAGCCGGCGGCTCGCAGAGCGGACTTCCGACGAACGGATGCGCTCGATCTCAGCGATGGCCTTCTCCAGTCGCTTCTGCGTCGATGGATCGGCACCGTCGAGACATGCACGCAATTCGAAGGCAACCACGAGGAGATCGGCCTGCACCCGGTCGTGCAAGAACTCAGCCACCCCGCGCCTGGCACGCTCATCGGCCTCGACGACGAGTTGCTGCTGGGTCTTGACGATCTCAAGGGCCGCGGTGGCGACAGCGGCCTGCCGTGCGTAACGCAAGGTGAGCGCCCCTGCCAGGGACTGCACGAACGTGATCGCGATGAAGGCACGGATCGTGGTCGGGACGACGCCAATGGCCGATAGTGACGGCGTGGACAGGAAAATCGGCGACAGGATGTAGACGCGCGCCAGCCCACCGGCGACGGCAGCAAGGAGCATCGCCACGAGATAGGGCGCCCGCGTCGGACTTCCGAACGCGTCCTTACGGAGGTACCGGCTGGCTACGGCTAGCACGATCGCTGAGGCGCCAGCGGCGGCGATGGCGTTGCCTACGACGGCCACGATGTCGATGGGGTTGACCGCGCCTTCGCCGTACTCTCCGATGATGGACGGCGTGAACTGCTCAGGCAGCGTGACGCAGGAATAGCGACAGCGACTGAGTGTGCCAAGGAGCGACACCTGGATGTTCTGCAGGAGGATGAGCAGGAAGACAGCACCGAAGACGAAAGAGGGGAAGAGAGGCCACGGGCCCAGGACGGCGCGCACCGCACCACGCCCGATCCGTGCCCATCCGCTTCCCATGACTAGCGCTGACCGTACTCCCGTGTTTCACGCACAAATCGCAGGACGGCAAGTGTCCGAAGGTCCGCTCCCTCGGGCGGCTCCGGCACGAGGACCTGGTACGCACGGGAAAGCTCCTGGCGCACAACGCCATGGGTGAGGTCAAGTCGCTTGGCAACAGTAGGGGCATCGAGCCCTTCAGCCACAAGAGCCATGATGCCGCGCTGCCGAGACGTGAGGCGTGAGACAGCTGGCTGCTGATCACTCATCTGACTACTGACCATCAGTGGATCGACGACGTTGAGCCCACGCGATGTGGAATGCAGTACGTCGCTCAGGTAGTTGGGGTGCAGGTCAGCCCTCTTGAGGATGTAGGACCACCCCTGCCGCTTGTCGTCATCGAACCGGGTGAGGAAGGTCGGCACCTGGTACTGCGACAGGATGACGATACCGACTCCTGGCCACCTCTCCCTCAAGGCGATGCCGAGATCGATGCCGGACATCGAGTCATCTCCCAGGGATAGGTCGAGGAGCGCGACATCGAACGCCGTCTCCTCCGCCGCAGCGAGCGCCTCATCCGGAGAGCCAGCGGTCACGACGATCTCAAGATCCCGTCGGCTGCCGAGGATGGCCGTGAGGATCCCGCGCAGTGCCGGATCGTCCTCGACGTAGAGCACACGCAGGACCGAGACACCAGCGGCGGGCCCGGTAGTGGCCGAGGACATGGATCGATCCCAGCACATAGGCCGCCCATGGGCCAGCACTCCTAGACAGGTGTTCCGGAGTAGCCCGACGAGTCAGCAGAGCCGCCTCTGTCGGGCAAGCCAAGTGGCGGCTCATGCACGCAACTCGCTCTGACGGCACCCCACACGCCGGCACTCAACGATGTCGAACAGGCCCGGAGCTGCCGCGCGCCACAAGCCGGGTCTCGACCTGACGATGCACCGAGTCCTTGGTCGGCTGCGCAATGCGATCCACGAGCAGGTCCGCCGCAGCCCGACCCATGTCGGCTAGGGGTTGCGCCACCGTCGTGAGATCGAGGGAGTCCAGCAGTCGCATGCCGTCGTAGCCCACGACCGAAACGTCCTCGGGCACGCTCAACCCACGGGCCCGCAAAGCCGCGAGCGCACCGATCGCCGCCAGGTCATTGGCCACGACGAGCGCGGTCGAGCCGATGTCGATTGCCCGCTCGGCACCGGCGTACCCGCCCTGCTCGGTGAAGGCTCCGTCGACAACGCGGGGATCGAGCCCGTGCGCCACCATCGCCTGCTCGTATCCGGAGCGTCGCTCTCGCGCGATCCGATTGTCGCCGCCTGAGATGTGGGCGATGCGGCTGTGCCCGAGGGCGACGAGGTGGTCGACGGCGAGTTGCGCCCCCGCGACGTCATCGCCGGCCACGGAGTCGAGCCCCGGGATGCCATCGGTGCGCCAGGTCACGACAACGGTCGGCACCTCGGCTGCGATCGCCGACAGGTCCTCGTCCGAGAGTCGGTGAGCGATGAGGACGAGGCCTTCTACTCGCGACT
>CAZLNF010000202.1:0-1756 GCA_964560885.1 uncultured Actinomyces sp.
CCGGCGAAGTAGTTGCCGGTCACGGTCATGGGCGGGAGGTTCTGCGTCGTACCCCAGATCGGCTTCCCCGCCGCGCTCGGCCCAGGGTCGACGGGGACGACGGCTGCCTGAGCGGCAGGCGCGGTGCCCAGAGCGACGCCCGCGAGAAGAATCGAGGCCAGGCCTGTGGCGAGGAGGGTACGGGTGCGGGCTCCGGTCATGACCGAAGCGTAGGCGTACGCCGTCTGGCCTGACCTGCGTCATGCCAGGATTGCGTCATGTCCGTGACTCTCGAAGGCAACCCCGGCTGCTCCGCACTCGGGCATCTGTATCGCGCCGACGGCGAGCGCCGGATCTGCATCACCTGCGGTCACGTTGAGCAGCCCCCCGCACCAGCGGCCGACGCGGGTCAATCTGATGATGCGAGCGAGGACTGACATGGGATACGACCGCCTGCTGGCCGATCGCATCGTCCTGGTGAGCGGCGGCACGATGGGCGTCGGAGCGGCAACAGCGATCGCTGCAGCGGAGGCAGGCGCGTCCGGCGTCGTCATCACCGGGCGCCGGCCCGATACGGCGGATCCCACCCTGGAGCGCATCCGCGCAGCAGGGGCGGAGGGCCGCTACATCCAAGCGGATGTGGCCGACGTGCAGCAGGCGATTGCCTCCGTGGAGCAGACGGTGGTGGAGTTCGGCCGCATCGACTGCCTCGTCAATGCCGCGGCCGTCGTGGATCGTGGCACGCTGCTCGAGACGACACCGGAGTTCTTCGACTGGCATGTCGCCGTCAACCTCAAGGCGCCGTTCTTCACCATGCAGGCAGCGGTCAAGGACATGCTTGCTCGCGAGGCGCCTGGAAGCATCGTCAACATCCTGTCGACGTCCATGCACGTGGGCCAGACGATCCTCGCCGCCTATGTCGCTAGCAAGGGCGGCCTCGCGCATGTCACCAAGAACGCCGCCCATGCGCATCGCTTCGATCGCATCCGCATCAACGGCCTCAACATCGGTTGGACGATCACCGAGGGAGAGGACGCGGTCCAGCGCAGGGCGCACGGGGCGACAGATGGCTGGTACGAGGAGGCCGCGGCGAAGATGCCCATGGGCAAGCTCGGTCAGCCCGACGAGATCGCCGACTTCATTGTGTTCCTGCTGTCAGACCGCTCCGGCGTCGTCACCGGATCGATCATCGACTGGGATCAGAACGTCATCGGCGCCCTCGACTGACAGGCTTCGCCCCGCCCGTCGGTCAGTCGACGAAGTTCAGCATCTGGCGGTGCAAGCCCTTGCCCAGATGGACGGTCTTGACCTCGCCCTTGACACCCACGTAGGCGCCGGTGCCGCCGGTAATGGCGATCGTGGCCTTAGTGCCGGGCCTCAAGAAGGGGCCAAGCGTCTTGTACTTGCTCACGCCCTCGGCGATCACCTGGCCATCGGCAAACTCGAAGACCAGGGTGCGGTAGCGCACGTCCACGCCGGGGCGATCCTTGACCTCCATGGAGCGATGCGAACCGAAGAGCATGCCGATCCTGCGACCATCCTCGTCGCGCAGCACAGCCTGGAAGGTGCGCTCGATAACCACGCCGTCGATGACGATGCTGTCCACGATCACGGGCGCGCCCTGATCCACGACGATGTCCCAGTCACTTGGGGCAGCGATGGCAGCAGGAGCCGCGACAAGAGCGGACGCGGCAAGACCCGCGGATGCGGCGAGGACGATGAGGTGCTTCTTCATGGCTCTCCCTTTGGGTTAGGTGGTGAACCTTACGCACCGCTC
>CAZLNF010000202.1:1856-3395 GCA_964560885.1 uncultured Actinomyces sp.
GCAACCCAGGCCACCCCCGGAGCATCGCCGATGGCACCGAGCGCGGCCCAGGGCTGGGGCGCCACCCGCAGCATCTGCATGACCGCGCGACTGCCGGAATACACGCGACGATCCGCAGTGACGAACTGCACGGCGGTGGTGCACTCAGCGGGGGTGAGGCCGAAGGCTTCGATGTCCGTGCGCTGCCAGGGCTCGATATCGCAGCGGGGCCGGATTCGGCGGCGCATGAAGTTGGCCGACGTCGTACAGAAGGCGCAGTCGCCGTCGAAGATCATCAAGGGTCGCATCAGAAGCCTCCTGTCGAATGAGTCTAACCCCGCTCGAGATAGGGGTCGTTGAGATAGGCATCAATCAACTGCCGCGCGGTCAGTGTCATCTCGGCATCGTCGGGTGCCGCTTCGAGAATCGCGCGCATCCTGAGCGCCTCCTCGCGCTGCGCTGGTGCGCCGCGCGCGATGACCTGATCGAGGTCCCCTAGTAGCGAGTCGCCCACCTCACGCACCAGCCTTGGCGACGTATCCCCAGGACAGACTCGCCGCAAGCGCGACCCAGACCTGGTAGGGAATGAGCATCGCGCCGAGCCACCATCTCTCCGCGAAGGCGATCACCGTGATGGGCAGCGTCAGCACTGCTGTCACTGTGAGCGCGATCGCGGCTCCGGTCAGCTGGTGCGGCACATAGAAGAGGTAGGCCCAGGTCAGCGCGAAAGCCACAGTCACGGCAAGGAGCACCAGCACCGCGATGACACGCGCGGGTACGGCGTTCCATGCGATGACCGAACCCACGACGCCGATGGCGACGAAGTTGTACGGCCAGATCAGACCAAAAATCCAGGAGGGCGGCTGCCACGCGGGCTTGTCGAGCGCGAGGTACCACGTGCTCCCCGTAGAGACCCATGCTCCCGACCCCACGGCGTACACCACGATGGTGATGATCACCGCAGCGACAGCAACCACGCGCCAAGTCATGTCACGAGTGTCGCACTCGCCTAGCACGAAGGCCCTGTGGAGCGCGTGCACCTTCCACAGGGGAGTACGCCAATGCTTCCGCCATGAAGCGAACTGCCTTTGACGATCCCGGCGCCTTTCGCCGCCGCTGGTCCCACCTTTCCCACGATCAGCTCCGTGCCGAATCCCTGCGAGACCCCCTGCTCTTCGCGGCCGACCACATCCCTGTGGAGGAGCGCCGTGAGGGCACGGTCGTCATCGTGGCGGAGCTCGACGGGTCTCCCGCCCCGGTCGTCGTCGTGATCCCCGACGGACCTCCCGCCCCCGAGGAGGAGGCCTGTCTCGGTGTGCTCGCCACTGTCATCGCGCAACTCGATGCTGCCGTGAGCGAAGCGGCTCCCTATGGCCACGACGACTACGACGACGACGACGACGACGATCTTGACGCTTTCGACGACGACCGCCATGGTTCAGACGGGGATAGTGCTGTCCTCCGGATCGGAGTGGTCGCGCATCGATTGGGCTCCCCCGCGATCAACGACATCGACCGCAGGTGGATGAGCGCACTCGGACTCGTCTCGGTGGCCCTGGG
>CAZLNF010000203.1:0-3389 GCA_964560885.1 uncultured Actinomyces sp.
GCTACGCCAGCCCCTGTGCCCGCGCTGCCTCCCACAGTCCCTCGCGGGCATCCGGGTGGGCGGCTTTCTCGATGAGGGAGCGGGCCTGGTCGCGTTCGCTCAGCCCGACGACGGGTGCGACACCCTGCTCCGTCACGACGTAACTGTGCTGGAACGACGTCACGGGCTCCTCCAGACGCGGCACGATGGTCGACACCTGCGCCTTCGGATGCCACGAGGGCAGGGCGATGTAGCTCGCGCCACCGCGGGAGTGGAGCGCGCCGTCGATGAAGTCGACGGATCCGCCGAAGCCGCTGTAGATGCGCCCCTTCATCCGGCTCGCGTTGGCCTGGTCGAAGAGGTCTACCTGGAGCGCGGAGTTGACGCTCGTCATCTGCCGCTGGCGCGCGATGCGCCCGGGGTCGTTGGTCGTCTCCGTGCGCAGCATGCGCACGCGGTGATTGAGGTGCACGAAGTCGTAGAGGTCACGCGAGCCGAAGAGGAAGGAGGCCGTGAGGGGGACCTGGGGATCCAGGACGCCCTGTTGCTCGAGCGCGAGGGCCCCGTCGGAGAACATCTCCGACCAGATGCGCAGCCCCTTGCGCTTCGTGAGGCTATGCAGCACGGCGTCGGGCACGCCGCCGATGCCGAGCTGCAGCGTGGAGCCGTCGAGTACCTGCGCGGCGATGAGGTCGCCGATCTGCTGCGAGACTCCCGAGGGCTCTCGCACGGCGTCCTCCGAGATGGGTTCGTCCACCTCGACCAGATAGTCGATCTCGGTGTCGTAGAGCTGACCGTCGCCGTAGGTGTAGGGCATCTGAGGATTCGCCTGCACGATCACGGGTGCACCAAGCGCGCGCGCCGCTTCGATCGCCGCGGGCATGACGTTGACCTCGATCCCGAGGCTCACCGTGTCGTAGCGAGGAGCCGACGCGTGCACGATCACGGCGTCCGGCCGCAGGGGACCCCGATAGAGCACGGGCACGAGGCTGAGGCGGCTCGGGAAGTAACGCAGACGCGGCGAGTTGCGCATCGCGGGCCCGACGAAGCACGTCTCGTAGGTCACGCCCTCACGATCGGGAATTCCCGGCTGCGCATTGAGCATGTGCAGCGTGTATTCGGGCACCTGCTCGTCGACGACGCGCAGCAGGGTGTGCGGGGTGGCGAAGTTGCCCGAGGAGATGACGCGCGGATTGGGCGGCAAGTGAGCCAGGACGGTCTTGAGTTGCTCGACAGTGATGCGCTTCACGGGACCAGTCTCCTCCGGGCTCCACGCCCGCTAGAGAGTCAGGTCCTCGCTGAGCACCTGCTCCTGGAGGGACATGCGCAGCGGATCGAGTCGCAGGATGGCGGGTGGAGCACCCAGGACATCGGGCAACTCGGTCATCAACTGCGCGAAGCCCTCAGCCGCGCGGTGCTCCTCCTGGGCCTCGTCGTCATGGAAGATCTCGTAGAGCCACACGACATCGGCATCGTCAGGATCGAGGTGCACGATGAAGAGCTCGGTGCCCGGCTCCTCCTCGAGTCCGTCGCTATACCGGTGCAAGGCGTCAAGAAGCGCCGGACGTCGACCCTCGGCGGCGGTGAGCCGCACGAGCATCCCTCGGCGACCCGGGGTGAGCGACTGGCGCAGGCGCATGCCTCGAGCCTACGTCGCGGGGAGCAGTCCCACCTCTCGCAGCCACGCCGCAGTCCGCTCGCGTCCCTCGGCAAGGGTCACCCGAGGGCGCCAGCCAAGCCCTCGGAGCCTGGACGTGTCGTAGGCGCCGTGTCGGCGCAGGTACCTGATCGACTGACGATCGAGGTCGAGGCGCCGTCGCAGACCCTCCGGGAGCGCAGCCGCCAGAGCGCCGACTGTCGGCTCCGCGAGCCACCCCGGCACCGTCGGGGCGAAGCGAAGGCCGAGCAGATCGGCGTAGTAGCCGTAGAACTCCTTCGCCGGCGTCGCGACACCGTCGGTCGCCGTGACGGGTACGCCGCTCCACTCATCACCGGCGTCCACCACGGCCTCGATGGCATCCACCAGGTTGTCGATGTAGACGTGGTTGATTGCCGATGGCGAGACGTAGAGGAAGGTGCGCTCGCGCATGTGCTGCACCGGTCGCACGATCCACGGGGTAGAGAACGGGCCGTAGACATCTCCGGGCCGGATGATGTGAACGGCGAACTCGCCAGGACTATCGAGGTCGCGCAGGAGGTGTTCCGCGCGGATCTTGGTAGCGCAGTAGGGATTGGCCGCGTGGTTGAGGGGGCCGTCCTCGGCCACGCCGTGCGGGAAGTCGAAGCCGTGCACCATGACACTCGACAGGTGCACGAAGGAGCGCGCGCCGGCATCGCGGGCGGCGAGCGCCGCCCAACGGGGCGACTGGGCGTTGACGCGGTCGAAGTCACCCCAGTCACCGGACTCCGCGACGATGGCCGCGGTGTGGATGACGATGTCCGCGCCCTCGACGAGCCGCCGCAGGTCGACCGGGCGTGTGACATCGCCCGTCAGGTACTCCACGCGCGGGTCGGCGTCGGGCGTCAGCGGATCTGAGGGATCCGGGATTCGGCGATCGAGTCCCCGCACCGTCGCACCGGCATCGGCGTACCGCCGCGCGATGGCATCACCGATGAAGCCGGAGACTCCCGTGACCGCGACGGTGGTCATTAGCTGAAGGGTGGGCGCTCGTCGAGGCGCACGGATGCGCGACCGGCGGTGCGCCACAAGCGTGCGGTGGCGTCTCGGTCCTCGGGGGTGACGAGATTGCCCATGACGCGCAGCGCGATGGTCATGAGGAATTGCGAACGCATGCCGATCGGGCCGAGGGTCGGGAGCAGCCCCGGCACGGTGATGAGCCCCGCGAGTCGGCGCGCGATGGAGAAGGCCTCGCCGTATCTCTCGCGCAGCAGGCCGGGCCAGATCGTCGAGAGGTCATAGCTCGGCCCGCGCGAGGTGATGACCTGCGCGGCGAGATGACCGGTCTCGAGGCCGTAGTCGATGCCCTCGCCGTTGAGGGGATTCACGCAGCCGGCCGCGTCGCCGATGAGCAGCCAGTTGGGTCCCGAGACGCCACTCACCGCGCCACCCATGGGGAGCAGTGCCGACCAGGGGGCGCGCACGTCATCGTGGAGCTCCCAGTCGTCTCGCTGGGTGTCGGCGTAGTAGTTGAGCAGCGAGCGGAGGTTGATGTCGGCCGGTCGCTGCGCGGTGGCAAGTGTGCCGACGCCGATGTTCACCTCGCCATCGCCGAGGGGGAAGATCCAGCCATATCCGGAGAGGATGCGGTCGTCCTCGCCTCGGAGCTCGAGGTGCGAGGAGATCCACTCGTCATCGCTGCGACCCGACTTGATGTAGCCACGCGCGGCCACGCCATACGCCGTGTCGCGATGCCACTCGCGGCCGAGCACGCGGCCGAGTTGCGAGCGAG
>CAZLNF010000204.1:0-3361 GCA_964560885.1 uncultured Actinomyces sp.
AGGTCAACGACTTCGGCTACAACTTCATGGTCGATCGTTTCGGACGCCTCTACGAGGGCCGCGCGGGCGGAGTGGACCGGCCTGTCGTGGGGGCGCATACCTCCGGCTTCAACGCCGAGTCCTTCGCCGTGTCCTTCCTCGGCAATGCTGACACGTTGAACCCTGACGCCCCGACGAAGGAGAAGATCCTCGACTCCATCAGCGACCTCATCGCCTGGAAGTTCGAGCTCCACGACGTCAACCCGCTTGGATCATCCGTCCTCACGTCAGCAGGCCCGGGCCCGGGGCAGGGGACTACTTCGATGTACTGGCCCGGCGAGAAGGTGACCTCCAAGACGATCGCGGGTCACGGCGACATCGGCTCCACTTCATGCCCGGGCGAATTCCTGCGACCCACGCTCAACCACATTCGCCTTGCCGTCTCCGCCCGCCAAGGACGCAACTTCTTCCCGCCCTCGATCTCGGGTGATCGCGTGCCGTGGGGCACGGGAGGCGACATCACCCTCAGTCCACGCTCCAACGGGCCGATGCAGGCAACGCTCACGGTCTCCAATGCCTGTGGCGATCCCGTGCGCACCATGTCCGCGTCCACGGACGTCGCTGCCACGGTGCCCTTCACCTGGGACCTCCGCGACTCCAGGGGCAAGGCCGTCCCGCCGGGCCTCTATACGTTCGAGATCACCGCCTCAAGCGAGGGCAAGCCACTCTTCCCGTGGACGGGGACCGCGCGCATCGCAGCCACCGCTGACTCGCCGCCGGACCCCTGCACTCCACCCGAGCAATTCACCATCGCGGGCACGGGATACGGCCACGGCGTGGGCCTCTCGCAGTGGGGCGCCTTCGCCATGGCCTCCCAGGATCCCAAGCGGTGGACCGCCAAGCGCATTGTCGAGTACTACTACCAGGGTGAGACGCCGGCGCAGTCGGCGAAGGTCGAGTCGGTGCCCGATGCGGGGGACGTGCGCATCGGACTGCTCTACCAGGCGACGCAGGCTCACGCGCGAGTTGAGGACTTGGGTAGCACAGGCGCGCAGATGCAGGTGTCCTTCGGGCAGAAGTCGCTCGTGTTCGGGACCGACGCCCATCTCACCTTCGCCCCCTCAGGACGATTCGTCACGGTACGCCGGACCGACAACGGCCAAACGCAGTCACTCGGTCGCGGACGCGTCGTAACGATCCAATGGTCAGGCACGCGCGATCCCGGTGGGGCGGGGACTGCGACGTCGTTGCTCAATGTCGCGGGACCGAGTGAGTCCTTCGCCAGCCCCGGCCACCGATACCGCTACGGCACGGTCGACATCACGCCCATCGAGACCTCGAGCGGTCGACGCCTTGCAGTCGTCAACACGTTGCGCCTGGGCGACGAGTACATGAAGGGCATCGCGGAGGTCAATCCCACGTGGCCGGATGCCGCACTGGAGTCACAGGTCATTGCTTCCCGCTCCTACGCGCTCTCCCAGGTGGCCCGCGGCCTCGACTCCGACTGCGGATGCCACATGGACGACGGCGATGGGCCCAAGTACGACCAGACCTTCCGCGGCTGGTTGTCGGAGAGCCAGTACGGCGATCCGAACCGCTGGGCCGAGGCCGTGGAGGCCACGCGTACCAGTGAGACGACGGGGCTTGCCGCCACCTTCAACGGCAATCCCATCAACGCCTACTACACGGCGGCCACGGGCGGATACACCCTTGCGGCATCGGATGTGTGGGGTGGTGCGTCGATCCCGTGGGCACGTGGCGTGCCTGATAGGTGGAGCCTGGAAGCCCCGGGCAACCCCTATCGCTCGTGGAACGTCGTCCTCACCCAGCAGCGTGTGAGTGAGATCTTCGGCCTCACCGACGTCATGGAGCTGATCCTGCGCACCGATCCTGCAACCGGTGCCGCGACCCAGGTCAGGGCCCGCTCCCTCGATGGCCGCACCAACACCATCTCCACTCAGCGGTTCCGGCAGGCGGTGGGCTTCACGACCATGAAGTCCACATTTGTCACGTCCATTACCGACCAGGACATCGCGGGCCCCGCGCCGGTGCCGCAGGGCGGCGTCACGTTGGTCGCCAACCCTGCGGGCGATGTCAAGGACGGGACTCTCGTGACCTTGTCCGGCATCATCAAGAAGCCCAAGGCGGGCCTCGTCGTCCAGCGACAGACCCAGGTCAATGGCGGTGCTTGGCAAGACCGCGGCACCACCGTGCCCACCGCGGATGGCCGTTTTGCCTTCGGCGTACCTGTGACGGGCAAGGGCACCACCTTCGGCTGGCGCGTCGTGGTGCTGGATGGCGGTACGCCGGTGGCGAGCAGTCGCACGCGCGTTGCCAAGGTCCTCTAGCGACGAGTGCCGGTATTGCCGAGGCCTCTCCTGCTGCGATGCGACATCACGGACAGCAGTGACAGGCTCGACATGATCGATCCTGCGCTCGCGAAGGATCCGATGCTCAAGATGCTGGCGAAGGATCCGATGCACCCGATCGACAGGGTCGATCCGACCGAGCCGATGGAGAGCACGGAGTTGCGCGATCCGATGCTGAGGACCGAGTTCGTCGACCCGATACTCCACCGCGATGTGCTGCCCGCCATGCCCTCATCCTTCACCGGGTGCCAGCCCTTCCTCGCGCAGGGTCATCGCCAGGTCCCCTGAGCCCGAGTGGGCCACGAGGACGACGGACCCCCCGCGTGCCAGTGGCCCCGCAAGCGCGAGCAGGTCGGCGAGTGGCTCGGGGTCGATGAGGGCGAAGCGCCCATCGCTGGCCACGCCTCGACGCGTGAGTTCCTCGCCCGCCCGGTCCATGACGTCGCCCTGGGTGAGCACCCCCGCGGCGTCCTGGAGGAGCGGTGTCGACTCCGTGGGGTGCTGCCAAGGCACGAAGACATCCGGATGCCCGCGCATGGCCACGGCCGCCTCGATCACCCCCGTGGGTACCTCGACCCGATCGGGCAGTCCGAAGGGGGCGAGCGAGACCAGGACGTCGTCGCGTGCCGTGCCCGCGAGATCCAGATGGGATCGGTCGACGATGAGCACGTCGGACTCGTCGGGAGGTGCGTCAGCAGCGAACACCGTGCCGGTCGCTGCACACGCTCCGAGCCAGACCACACGCTGCCAGTGGAGAGGGAGGTGCACTCCCACCACGGTGCCGGGCTCGGCATCGAGCTCGTCCCTGAGCAGCCCGGCCGTCTTGGCGACGGCGTTCGCGAGACTGGCCCCGGACAGCTCCATGCGTTCGCCTGTCGCGAGGTCGCGGTAGGTGAGCAGTGGGGAGGCAGGATCCCGGCGGGCGCGATCGAGCAGGGCGGCGTACGGCGTCATCGATCCCACGCTAGCCGTAGGCTCGTGAGGTGCTCACCATCACGGCCCCGGCGCAGGTG
>CAZLNF010000205.1:0-3325 GCA_964560885.1 uncultured Actinomyces sp.
CTCTCGGGCCTAGCCCTGCGTGTCGCGCACGGCGACGGGCATCGAATCGGCGTCGGGGTCGGGGCGGGGCTCCTGATGAGGCGGCCAGGGACCCTGCACGGGCTGGCCGGCGACCTTGAGGAACTCCACGAACTGGGGCCACGCCCAGACCGTCGGGCTGTCGCCTTCCTTCGGCGAGTTCTCAATCAGGGCATACATGCGCGGATTGCCGCGCTCCTGACCGGTGGATTCGACGGCCATGTGCAGGTCCTCTCCCGTGCCGGAGCTAATTCGGGCAAAGTACACCCACGGAGGGGGTCCGCAACTAGGGAATGACCGGACTGGGACGAAGCGATGCCGTCCCTACTCGGCGCGCTCGTCCAGAATCTCGGCCACGATGGACACCGCGACCTCGGCTGGGGTCCGTCCACCCAGCGGGAGTCCGGCAGGCCCATGCACCCGGGACAGGTCGGTGACCTCTCGATAGGCGAGCCAGTCGGCCCGGGCCTGCTGCATGGAGGCTGATCCCAGGGCCCCCACGTATCCCGCCTCTCCCTCCAGTGCCGCGAGGAGGCAGCGGCTCGACGTCTCGACGTCGTGGCCCATGACGACGATGGCGTCGAGGGGCGACAGGCTGGCCGCGAGCCCCGCGACCATCTCCGGACGCGTCTCGGCCGAGACCTGCCAGCCGAGGAGCCGGCCCTGGGCGACGAGCGCCTCGGCGAAGGGGCCGCCCCCGGCGACCACGAGCCTCGGGATGGGAGCGAAGACGGTCGTCACCAGGGCGCCATCGACATCCGTCGCGGGATCTCCCGCACCGAACATCTCAGCCGCGCGGCCCTCGGCCCTCTCGGGAGTCGCGATGTCGACCGAGACCACCTCGCCGTCACTGACCTCCGCGATGATCCCCACCGCCTGGTGAGCGAGCAGCAGCGGCCAGATATCGGACGGCATCTGGTCGGCGGGCACGACGAGGAAGTCGACCGGTGATCCCACCGGGAGCCCGCTCAGCGGCGCTTCGATGGCCGACACCTCATGGCTCACAAAGCGACCCCGGGGCAGTTTCCGCCCTGCGACGTCGGCGAGCACGCCGTCGAAGGCCCCGCCCGCGAGATGGCCCACACGACCGCCACCGGGGGTGAAGGCCACCGCTTCATTGGATGCCTTGGGGCCGATCATCCAGGCGACGTCCGCGCGGGTGCCCGAACGTGCGCACGCGGACACACTGAGGGCTACGTCGTACATGCGACGGAGTGTACGTCGCCCCCGCACGCATCACCACATGCGAGAAGCGAGCCTCTCGCCCAAAGCATGCATGCGCTCGAACGGGGCATTCACCGTTTCCTCACCCGGCACCCACGTGGCGATGGCGGCGTAAGCGACGGCATCGGCGTCGGTCCATATGACACCCATATCGGCCCGGATCCCGCGATCGGTCCCCGTCTTGTTCCACAGACGTAGGTCGCCTTCGCCATGTGCGAGGGGATCGAGCCGGAAGGGAGCGGCAACCATGCTGAGGTCGACCCCCGTGAGGAGCCAGCCCTCCACGAGACGCGCTGCGTCCACACTCACTCCCTCCGCGTCTCCCCCGCTGGCCGCTAGGTGAATGCGACGCGCAACTTCGGCCAACTCTCGCGCCGTGCCCGACGACAGAGTCGGCGGGTCATCATCGGTCCGGGCGTCGCGCACGCGATCGTGCAGTCCGCTGTAGTGACAGCCGAGAGCCTGAGCACGCGCCTCGACCGATTCCAGCCCGACCATGTCGAGCAAGACATTGGTGGCCCAGTTGTCGCTGACGGCCGCGACGAGTAAGCAGACATCCTCGAGGGGTAGCGAGTCCTGAGCGAGGTGTTGCCACAGCCCCGAGTCGGCCACCGAGAGCCTTGGATCGCGAGCGAGACGCGCGCGTGGATCGAGGCGACCGTCGGCGATCCTCTCGGCTACCTCACACAGGAGGAAGACCTTGCCAATGCTCGCCGTGGGGTGGGTCTGATCAGCCTCTATCGCATCGATGACGTGCCCCTCGGCGTCCAAGACGCAGCAAGACCACGCTAGCCCCACGTCCCACACCCTAGGCGTAGACTGGCCCTATGCGGTTGATCCTCGCGGGGCTCGTCATCATCGTGACCCTCGCCCTTGTGATCGGAGGCCTTACCGGCCGCGTACGCGCACGCAACTGCTGCGCCCTCCCCGCCGACCAGGACCGCAGGCTCCAGGCCTGACAACTGCCTGGCCGACGGACCGCGGGCCACTCACCTTTCCGCGCATGCACTGCATGAGTCGTACACCACGGTCACCCCCGAAGGATCCGAACCAAGCCGACCGGATGTGACCCTGCTTGGGGACCGCCTATAGCTGCCCCGATTAGCGAAGGGACCGGCGCTCCACCCGCTGGGCGACAACGATCGACAAGGTGTCGACGAATTCCCGAGTAATTCCGCTCGGGCAAGCGCTGGCCCGGATTCACGTCGCTAGAGCGCACACCCCTGCGGATCCTCCAGCATTGCCCGAATTTCCGTCGCAACGCGAGCCATGTCGAGGCCGTCCGAGAACCGATGATCGAAGGTGAAGCACAGGTTGACAATCGGCCTGATCTCCACACTCCCATCGACGGCGACAGGACGATCGACGGCAGCACAGACGATGATCGCCATGGGCACATGCATGTGCCTAACGAGAGGCGGGAAGGCCATCTCCACGCCATGCATCCCCAGGGACGAGATGATCGCCCGCCCCATGGGAAAGGCATCCGACGGGATCAACTTGGTGCGTCGTCCGAGCCTGTTGTTGATGAAGCCATTGATCTTGATGACGCCCGCAAGAAGCGGGGACGGAGTCAACGCCATGATGCGATTCGCAGCGTTGTGTGATTCATCACCGGCGCGGCGGAAACTCTCCGCGTATTCCGCGACTTCCGCGGCGATCTCCAGCAGGCCCTTCTGGTCGACCTGGGCGATCTTGACGGCGCCCAGGTCCTTGCCGTCGTCGGTCGCCACGAGGATACCCACAGCCTTGTCCTCGTGCCTGAAGAACCGTCCCGCAAAGAAATGCCCATTGAAGTCGTACTTGTCTTGCAGTGCCACCGTGCCAATGGCTTTGGCCGCAGCATGCGTGATGGACGTCCGCGCTAGCCCAGTAGTCGCTGACTGCTCATTCAAGGACGTGATGTAAGCGTTCAGGTTGGTCGCGTCGAAGGACAGGACCGCCCGGACCTTCCCGTCATTGGGGGCGTCCCACATCGAAAACATCAGCTTGCGCCTGGGCGAGAGCTCTTCCGGGTAGAACACTCCCACTCCCCGTGTCAGAGACGCTCAATGATGTGGCTCGGCAACGCTGCACGGCCGCT
>CAZLNF010000206.1:0-3256 GCA_964560885.1 uncultured Actinomyces sp.
CGCGGTCCTTGGCCAGCAACTCATCCCACTTGCGGCCCCAGATGACCTTGATGACGTTCCAGCCCGCGCCGCGGAAGAGCGACTCGAGCTCCTGGATGACCTTGCCGTTGCCGCGGACCGGACCATCCAGGCGCTGCAGGTTGCAGTTGACGACGAAGACGAGGTTGTCCAGTTCCTCGCGCGCGGCAAGGCCAAGGGCGCCGACCGACTCGACCTCGTCCATCTCCCCGTCGCCGAGGTAGGCCCACACGCGCTGCTGCGAGGTGTCCTTGATGCCGCGGTTGTGGAGGTACTTGTTGAAGCGGGCCTGGTAGATCGCCGACAGCGGCCCGAGTCCCATCGACACGGTGGGGAACTGCCAGAACCACGGCATGAGCCGGGGGTGGGGGTACGACGGCAGCCCGCCGCTGGGGTGCGAGAGCTCCTGACGGAAGCCGTCGAGCTGTCCCTCGGAGAGGCGACCCTCGAGGAAGGCGCGCGCGTAGATGCCGGGCGATGCGTGTCCCTGGAAGAACACCTGGTCTCCGCCGCCCGTGGCGTCAGGCCCGCGGAAGAAGTGGTTGAAGCCGACCTCGTAGAGCGAGGCGGACGAGGCATACGTCGAGATGTGCCCGCCAACGCTGATGCCCGGGCGCTGCGCGCGGTGAACCATGATGGCGGCGTTCCAGCGGATGAACTCGCGGATCCGGCGCTCAAGCGCTTCGTCACCGGGGAACCACGGCTCCATCTCGGGGGAGATGGTGTTGATGTAGTCGGTGGAACGCAGGCTCGGTACTCCGACATTGCGCTCAGCAGCACGACGCAGCAACGCGAGCATGAGATAGCGCGCGCGGTAGGACCCGGATCCGTCGATCACCTGGTCGAGGGACCCGGTCCACTCGGAGGTCTCCTCGGGGTCGACGTCGACGTACTGCGTGGGCAGGCCGCCCGCGAGGAGGGGCTGCTGTCGGAGCGGATCGAAGCCGGTTGCCATGTCCTGCCCTTCGCCGGGGTGCCCAGGATCGCCGGGCACCGGTCGGTAGAGCCCGACGGCTCAGCCGACCCGACGGGCACGTCTATCCTCGCGCATTCGCGACGGGGCCGCCGTCGCGCCCCGGCTACGCACCAGTAGGGGTCCCATGGGGCGCGGTCGGACATCCGCGGGATGAATACCTCCGAGTTGGTTGCGCTGGAGCCCGCTGTCCGCTGGACTACGCCTGTGGGTCGACGAGTCAGGAGGCGACCGTGAGTGGCGAGACCGTGCCACTGCTCGGCTCCCTGGGCATCTCGGCGGGCGCGGTGGTGTGGGAGATCGGCGCGGATGACGATGCCGACGGTGGGCTCCGTGAGGCCCTGGCCGCCGCTGAGGGCGTCGAGCTCGTCGATGACGACTATGAGGACGTCGTCGACGTCGTCCTGCTTTGGTGGCGCGAGGACGATGGTGACCTTGTCGACGCGCTCGTCGATGCGATCGGGCCCCTCGCTGACCACGGTGTGGTGTGGCTGCTCACGCCTAAGCCCGGTCGTGACGGCCATGTCGAAGCCGAGGACATCTCCGACGCGGCACCCACGGCGGGCCTCCAGCAGACGTCCACGGTGAGCGCGGGACGCGACTGGCAGGGCACGCGTCTGGTGGCCCCGCGCGCCGGTCGTCGCTAGATCCCTGTCGCTCGGCTCAGCTGCCTCGCAGCTTTCGCCCTTCTGATGGGCTCAGCTGCCTCGCAGCTTTCGCCATGCAGACCCCACTGCATCTCCCACCGCACGCGCCGCCGCCGCGGATGACCCGTAGGCCTGCAGTGCCGCGCGCAGCCCATCGGTGCCGGGCAGCCCCGGGGATCCCGCGAGCACCTGCACGACAGCGAAAAGACCCGGCAGGTCCTGCGCGCGGAAGTCACCTCGGGCGTAGGCCGCGGGTGCCGAGGCCCGCCCCGCGGCGATGTCGAGCAGCAGCCCCGCATCGCAGATGAGTGCGGGACCCTCGGGCGAGGTCACCGGGATGGTGCGCCAGTCGCCCTCACGTGCTCCCGTGCCCACGCGGATCTCGGGCGTGATCGCGGTGAGAGCAATCGCGGCCTGCTGCTGCGACGCCACCGCTCCGACCGTGTCGATAAGGGCTGCGAGACCTCGCGAGAGGAGAGCGGGGGTCGAGTGGACACCTGCGGGCTCGAGATCGCGCACCGCGACCGCGCACTGATAGGCGGTCGCCGCCACCAGCGTGCCGAGGGGCACGATCCCGAGGGGTCCGGCGACAGGAAGCAGCGCCTCGCGTGCGACATCAGGCGAGGACGCCCACCCGGCCACGTCATCGCGCGCCCGGCGCAGGGACTCCAGCAGTGCTTCACGCGGGTCTCCTGCGTGCTCGGCGATCATGCGACCCTCGATGGCGTCCAGCGGCTCGGCGATGGTCACGCCCGCGAGCGCATCACGGCGAATGGCGGCGAGGGGTCGTCCTTCCGGCCAGGACCCGAGGACCACGAGTGTGCGGGCGGCCGTGCGCCCGGCCTTGCGGCTCGGGGCCCCGGGATCCACGTCAGCCACGGCGGCGAGCAGTTCGTCCCAGGCGTCTACGGTCGCTGCGAGTGTCCCGGAGAGGTCGTGGGTCACGCGGCCGCGCTCGCCTACTTCGGGGGCGAGGATCTCGGGGGGTAGCGTCACGCTGACATCCTGCCGCGAGGCAGCCCAGGGAGCGAGGCCCGCCATGGTCATGGAGATCGGCGACACAGCGCCTGACTTCACGCTGCCCGACCAGCACGGTCGCCCGACATCCCTGTCGGCGCAGGTGGGGCCTGTGCTCATCGTCTTCTTCCCCGCCGCCTTCACCCCCGTGTGCCACGACGAACTCAGGGCCCTACGCGACATCGCGACGCGATCGCGGGTGCTCGCGATCTCGTGCGACTCGATGTTTGTCCTGCGCGCACTCGATGATGCTGAGGCGCTGGGCTTCCCACTGCTCAGCGACTTCTGGCCCCATGGCGAGGTCGCGCACGCCTACGCCGCACTGGATGAGCGGCTTGGGACCGCGCGGCGCGTCAGCGTCCTTGTCGACAGTCAGGGCCGTGTCGCGGCGCGCTGGGAGTCGTCGCCGGACCGCGCGCGAGACCCCGAGGAGTACGCGCGATCCCTGGATTCCCTGCTTGATCGGTAGTCCATCCGACCGACGGGCGACTCCCAAGATGCGGACTCCCGATATGGGGTGTGCACTGGTCTCGGAGGCGGTCGGCGGGGGCCCGAGACCCTGCCGGCCGCATCCTCCTTCTGGAGCCTGCCTCTCGTCCCC
>CAZLNF010000207.1:0-3250 GCA_964560885.1 uncultured Actinomyces sp.
AGTGCTCGTAGCGGATATCGCCGTAGTCCCCGACGCTCACCCACTCGCACGCGGGCACGATGCTCGAGTAGCCCGGATCCGTGAAGGCGGGGGATCCCTCGGCCACGACGGGCGGCAGGGGATATCGGTTGCGGGAATCGAACTCCTGCGCCACCGGTGACTCCTTCGTGTGGGCCGGTGGGGATCACCGGTAGCGCCAAACCTAGTCAGGCCTACTCTCGTCCGCATGGCGGCACTCCCTCTGCGTGCGGTCGACGTGCCCCCCGGCCCCGCCGGGATCGAGGCGGCACGCGCGGCCCTCGCCGCACGCATGGAGGGCGACGGCGCCCCCTTCACGCTGCTCCCGGTGCCGTCACGGCATGTGAGCGAGGACTACGCGCGGATGGTGCGTGCGTGCGTCCGTCCCGATGAGCCTGTCGAGGACGACGACACCGCCTTGGTCGCCGCGACGAGCGGGTCGACCGGCGCGCCCCGCGGGGTCCTCGTGACGCGGGCCAATCTGCGGGCCGCCGTGGAGGCCTCCTGGGCGCACATCCCCGGACTGCGCGCGTGCTCGTGGGTCCTCGCCCTGCCGGTGACCTCGATCGGCGGATTCGGCGCCATCGTCCGCGCTCACCTCGCCGGGACCTCCCTGCACGCGCTGCCGTCGGTGGGCGGCGCCGCCGCCTTCCGTGTCGACGATCTCCTCGCCCTGCGCATCGAGGAGCCCTTCGCGATCTCCATCGTGCCCACGCAGCTGGCCGACATCCTCGCCTCGCCCGAGGCCACCGCATGGCTGTCGCGAGCGACCACCGTGCTCGTCGGCGCTGCCGCCACACCCGACGACCTCGCCGAGCGTGCGCGCCAGGCAGGCATCCGGCTCGTGACGACGTACGGCATGACCGAGACCACGGGGGGCTGCGTGTACGACGGCGTCCCCCTCCCCGGGACTCGCATCGATCTGGACGGGGACACCCAGCGCATCGACGTCGTCGGGCCGCAGGTCGCCGCGGGATACCGGGGAGACCACGGGGAATCCCCGGAGTTCAGCGGCACGGGCAGCGAGCGTCGATTCCGCACCGCCGATCACGGTGCCTGGGTGGACGGTCGCCTGCGCATCGCGGGACGCATCGACGACGTCGTCGCCGTCCACGGCGTCAACGTCGCACTCGGCGCGGTCGAGGCCATCGTCCTCAGCGAGCTGGGTGTCCGCGAAGCCGCCGTCGTCGCGATCCCGGATCCACGCCAGGGCCATCGCCTCGTCGCCTTCGTCGTCATGGAGGACCCCGCAGGCCTCACCGCCATCGCACCGCTCGTCGCCGAGAGACTGGGAGGCGCGGCGCGACCCGAGGTCGTGCCTGTCGCGAGCCTGCCGATGCTGCCCAGTGGCAAGATCGACCGCCTCGGCCTCCGCGCACTCGCGCAGACCGACTGATCGGGAGGTCGCATGGCCACCGCACGCGAGTGGTTCGAGGGCGCGCGCCCGCGCACGCTCGGCGCCGCCATCGCTCCCATCGCCGTGGGCACTGGCGCGGCCGCCACCATCGGCGCGGTCCAGCCCGTGCGAGCCGGCCTCGCGCTGATCGTCATGCTCGCCGCGCAGATCGGCGCCAACTACGCCAACGACTACAGCGATGGCATCCGCGGCACCGACACGGAGCGTGTCGGACCGGTGCGACTCGTGGGACAGGGACTCGCTGCTCCGGCGCAGGTGCGCCTCGCGGCACTGGCAAGCCTGCTCGTCTCCGCTGCGGCCGGCCTCATCCTCGTGGCGCTCATCGGACAGTGGTGGCTGCTCGCCGTCGGCGGCGTGGCACTCCTCGCGGCCTGGCTCTACACCGGCGGCCCCAAGCCCTACGGCTACTTCGGGCTCGGTGAGGTCTTCGTCTTCGCGTTCTTCGGTGTCGTGCCCGTCGTCGGCACGGCGTATGTCCAGGCACTCGCCATCCCCACAGCGGCCTGGGTCGCCTCGATCGGAGTCGGTGCGCTCACCTGCGCCGTGCTCGTGGCCAACAACCTGCGCGATATCCCCACCGATGCCGCGGTCGGCAAGCGCACGCTCGCCGTGCTGATGGGTGATCGGGCCACGCGAGTGGGCTACGTCGTACTCGTCGTCTCGGCCTTTGCCGTCATCCCGCCGATCGCACTACCGGGTGGGCTCGGACTGGCCTTCGCGTGGCTCGGCATCGTCTCCGCTGCCCTGGCGATCCGCCCCGTCATCGCGGTGACCACCGGCGCCACCGGGCGCGCTCTCGTCCCGGTCCTGCAAGCCAGCGGACTCCTCGTGCTGGTCTACGGACTGCTGCTCGGGGCGGGCCTCGCCCTGTCCTGAGGGGACCGGCTCGTCGTCGAAGTCCTCGGCCACCTTGCTGCGCTCGATCCGCTCGTCGATGCGACGGAAGACGCCCGAGAGTCCCGCACTCGCCTTGTCGCGCGTGCGATCCAGGACGATGAAACTGATCGCTCCGGAGATGACGAGCGCCACGGCAATAGCGAGGAGCCCCCGCATGGGGGTGACCACCTGGATGAGCAGCCACACCGCCGCGAGGAGGGCCACCCGCAGGCCGGTGTAGACCGCGATGCCGCGCATCCCTCCACGTTATCTGCGTCGTCGCACAGCGGGCACGCTCGGGGGCAGAGGCGTGATCGCGCGGTGCGAGTGGCGGGGGGTTATCGTGGTTGCAGGAGGTGAGCATGCTCAGAGTCGTGGCGGTCCTGCTGGGACTGGCCGTCTATATCTGGTTCATTATCGATGTCCTGCGCACCTCCGGCGCAAGCATCCGGACCCTCCCGAAGTTCGTCTGGCTGCTCATCGTCGTGCTCATCCCGCTCCTGGGCGGGGTGCTGTGGCTCCTGGGGGGCCGGCCTCGCGGCCAGGGCCGTCGGCGCAAGCGCGGGCCCGTCGCGCCCGACGACGACCCGGCCTTCCTGCGCCAGCTCGATGACGACGCCTGGAGCGAGCGCATGAAGCGCCGCCGCGGCGAGGCCGACGAGCAGCCGTCGACCTAGAGGCCGGCGTACGAGTGCAGGCTGTTGACGAAGATGTTGACGCCGAAGTAGTTGATGAGGAACGACACGAAGCCCAGGATCGAGATGTACGCCGCACGTCGGCCGCGCCAGCCCGCCGTCGATCGGGCGTGGAGGTATCCGGCGTAGATCACCCAGGTGATGAAGGCCCACGTCTCCTTGGGGTCCCAGCCCCAGTAGCGACCCCACGCATTCTCCGCCCAGATCGCGCCGCTGATCACCGCGAAGGTCCATAGCGGGAACG
>CAZLNF010000208.1:0-3241 GCA_964560885.1 uncultured Actinomyces sp.
CCGAACACCGGCACGGTGCAATGCACCACCGGGTCGCCGCTGGCAGTGTCCACGACCACGACGTTCATGCGCGGCTCAGCGTTGTCGGTGATCGCCACGTAGCGCCCGTCATCGCCGAAGACGGTCGGTGTCGTCCCCGAGGCGCGACTCGTCTGCCCCGGCTTGAGCCGGACACCCCTGTCGTAGGGCACCCGCCAGGTGACGACCGGTGCGCCCGCCTCGATGTCGAGGCGCAGCAATTCGGCTCCCGTGACGACGTAGGCGCCACCACCCTCGATGACCGCGAAGGAATTCTCGATGTCCACGGGCGTTTCCCCGGGTCCGGTCACCAGGGACTGGGCGTTGCCCGTGGCCGGGTCGAGCACTCCCACCGTGCCCTCTCGGCCGACGAACCAGAGGGCACCACTCCAGTCGGGGATGACTGACGTGATTCCCTCGCCCGACTGCAGTGCAGCGGTCACGTCGAACTCGTCGACCGGCGCGAGATCGCGTCCGTCGAAGCGCGCGACGATTCCACCCGGCAGCGGAGTGACCAGGCGCTGGCCCGCATCGAGCACGGCGTATCCGCCTCCGGAGAAGTTGGTGAGAGCGTCCGCGGCCAGCGGGCGGGCGGCCAAGCGGCGCTCCACGCTCGGCTCGAGGGTGCGGGGGTCGAGGACATATGCGCGCACCTCAGTGGGACTCACGCACACGGCGACCACCTCGCCGACGTCGTTCCACAGCAGCGATGCGCAGTCGCCGCCCGCGAAGAAGGACACGACCTCGGCAGAAGCCGGGTCGGGCAGGCGCACGCCGGAGTAGGAGTCGGTCATCCAGGCGTCGTTGTGGATCGTGGCCCACTCCCCCACCGCGAGGGCGGGATTCTGCGGCGCCGGCATCGCGACGACCGGCGGTCCCACCGGACCCCCATCCTGCACCGCCGGAATCCACGGGGCCCGGGGGAATTGCGGGATGCCGGTCGAGGGGAAGGCCGCCACCGCGGCGACCAGCACGTACGCCCCGACGACACCGGCAACAGCAGGAGCGACACCCACCACGGGATCCCCGGGCGGTCGCCTGCGCGCGAGGAGCACGATGAGTGCGACGAAGGCCGCGATCATCGTCGCGATGGCGAGGGGGCGGGGAGCCCAGGACGCCACCGCCACCTGCCATGCGCGCGAAAGGGAGAGCAGGCACAGCAGGACCAGCGCCACCATCGCCACGATCGCCGGTCTGCGACGACCACGGACAACGCCGGGGATCGCGGCCCACACCGTGACCACGAGCGCACCGACGAGGACGATGAGCACACCTGCCAGGGAGTACGTCGGAGCAGCGGTGCGCACGCCCGCGGCGATGGCGCCACCCCCCACCCAGAAGGCGGTCGCAAGCGCCAGCGGCGAGGTCACGGTGGCAGCCGCGAAGGCGACGAGCACCCCGACGATGACCCCTGCCCGTGGCCTCATCGGCCCATTGTGGCCCCCTGGAGCCGCGCCCGGGCGACCTCTAGTGTGACGCCATGACCTACGACGTGAATCGATTGCGTGCCCGGGTCCCCGGGCTGCGCGAGGGGGCCGCCCACTTCGACGGCCCCGGCGGCACCCAGATCCCCGACCAGGTCGCGGATGCGATGAACGACGCACTGCGCTCGGCCCTGTCCAACCGAGGCCGCGGCACTGCAGCGGAGCGCCGCGCGGACGACATCGTTACCGGTGCACGTCAGGCCATGGCCGACCTGCTGGGAGCGGACGCCCGCGGCATCGTCTTCGGACGCAGCATGACCCAGATCACGATGGACATCGCGCGCACCCTCGCCCAGGACTGGGGCCCCGGCGACGAGGTCGTCGTCAGCCGCCTCGACCACGACGCTGACGTGCGGCCCTGGGTGATCCACGCCGAACGCGCCGGCGCGACGCTGCGCTGGGCCGAATTCGATCCTGCGACGGGCGAGATGACCCCCGAGGACGTGCTCAAGCACGTCACTCCGCGCACGCGCCTCGTGGCGCTCACCGGGGCGTCCAACCTCATCGGGACTCGCCCTGATCTCTCCGCGATCGGAGCCGGCGTACACGAGCATGGTGCGCTCTTCTACGTCGATGGCGTGCATCTCACCGCTCACGCCGCCATTGACGTGAGCGCGATCGGATGCGACTTCTACGCGTGCTCGCCCTACAAGTTCCTCGGCCCTCACCTCGGTGTCCTCGCGGCGTCGCCCGACCTGCTGGAGACCCTGCATCCCGACAAGTTGCTCCCGGCGACCAATGTCGTGCCGGAGCGCTTCGAACTCGGCACGCTCCCCTACGAGCTCCTGGCGGGAGTGACCGCGGCCGTCGACGTGCTGGCCGACCTGGTGCCCGGCGGTGAAGGCACTCGCCGTGCGCGCATCCTCGCCTCTATGGCAGCACTCGAGGACTACGAGGACGACCTTCATGCGCGCATGCGGGAGGGCCTGGAGACCATCCCGGGTATCCACCTCTACAGCAATGCCAAGCACCGCACGCCTACCGAGACCTTCACCATCGACGGTCACGCGCCCGACCAGATCTCCGCACACCTCGCCGAACGCGGGGTCAACGCACCGGCGGGCAACTTCTACGCCCTCGAGGTGTCGCGCTGGCTCGGCCTCGGGGACGCCGGCGGTGTGCGCGTCGGCCTCGCGCCATACTCGACCGAAGACGACGTCGACCGACTCATCACCGGCCTGCGCGAGCTGGCCGTCTAGTCCAGGAGGATCCGTGCTCGCTGCCGCTGCCACCTCAATCCATCCGGACGACCCGCTCGCCGGCCTCACCGTCGGAGAGTTCGACACGCCCACGCCCGAAGAGGGCTGGGTCCGCGTCGCGGTCCGCGCAGCGAGCCTCAACCACCACGATCTGTGGAGCCTGCGCGGAGTCGGGCTTTCCGCCGACCGCCTGCCGATGATCCTCGGCTGCGATGCGGCCGGAGTCCTCGAGGATGGCAGCGAGGTGATCGTCTACGCCGTCATCGGGGATTCCGCTGCGGGCGGGGGCGACGAGACCCTCGACCCCCGCCGCTCGATGCTCTCGGAGGTCTACCCCGGCACACTGGCGGAGTACGTGTGCGTGCCGGCGCGCAATGTCATCCCCAAGCCCGAGGCACTGGACTTCGCCTCTGCCGCATGCCTGCCCACGGCATGGCTCACGGCGTACCGCATGCTGACGACCAAGGCGCAGATCCAGCCCGGTCAGACGGTGCTGGTGCAGGGGGTCGGCGGCGGAGTCTCGACGGCGGCGATTGCTCT
>CAZLNF010000209.1:0-3217 GCA_964560885.1 uncultured Actinomyces sp.
ATCGGCGCCTACGTCATCGGCATCGGCATGCTGATCTTCCTGGCGGCCATCATCTCGTCGTGGCGTAGTGGCCAGCTCGCTCCGTCCAACCCGTGGCAGGCACAGACCCTCGATTGGCAGACGGCCACGCCGGTGCCTCTGGAGAACTTCCCCGTGCTGCCCGTCGTCACCAAGCTCCCCTACGACTACGGCGTCCCCGATCCACTGGCTCCGGAGAAACTCGAGGAGAAGTACGACGAGAAGGTGGGTGCCCCGTCATGAGCGCGCCACTCGTATCCCCCACCACCGGCGAGCCGGTCGCCGTCGTCGCGCGACGCAATCGCCTAGGTCTCATTTTCCTCGTCGTCGCCGACTTCACGGGCACGATGGCCCTGATCATCAGCTACTGCTACCTGTGGTCGCTCAACGTCAACAACGGCTGGGCACCCAACCAGCAGACCTTCGGCAACAACGACCTGCTGAAGAGCCGGTCACCGCTGCCTTGGGCCGCTGACTGGCCCTTCTGGTCGATTCTCGGGCTGGCTGTCGTCGCGACGGTGATCCTGTGGCTCGGCATCCGCAGCCTCCGCTCGGGGCATCGTGGCGGGCTCGTCGCGGCCAGCGCCGTCTCGTTGATCGTGGTCATCGGTGCGATCGTGCTGCAGTGGTGGCAGATCACGACCTTCCCCTTCGGTCCGGGCAACGGCGCCTATGCCTCCGCCGTCTTCCTGCTCACAGCAGCCACCCTTGTGCACCTCCTGCTCGTCGCCTTCCTGCTCCTCGCGATCACCAATCGCACGCGCGCCGGGCTGGTCTCGACGGCCAATCCCTTCCAGGCCAAGCTGGTCGGCTACTGGATGGTGTGGGTGTGCGCGAGCATCATGCTCGGCGTCCTGTGCACGACATTCCTCAAGGCGAGCCCCAACACCACGCCGGCCAACTTCGGTGAGTTCACCCTCTTCAATCCCGACGCGCCGGCGCCGTCACCATCTGCCTCACCCTCTCCATCGCAGTGACCTTGGGGCCTCCGTGACCTCGGCGCCACTGACTCCCGTCAGGTCAAGCCATGTCGGGCTATCCCTGAGCCTGGGCCTGCTCGCCGGCATCCCCGTGCTGCTGCTCATCCTCGCCACCCTCGGGGCGCTGTCGCAGACGACCGTGGAGGGCCTGCCGGTCGTGCCGTGGCAGACGCTGTGGGGTCTGCCACTCGACCGATGGGTGCGCGATGTCGCGGCTTCCATCGTGCTCGGCTTCGTCGTCGTCGGCGCCCTGCTCCTGCCACGAATCGATCACCGGCTGGTCCGCATCGCCTCACTCGCCGCGCTCGTCTGGCTCGTGGCGCTGCTCGCCCAGGTGCCGCTCACGGTCTCGGAGCTGCTCGGTCGGCCGCTGACTGAGTCACTCGATCCGGTGATCGTCATGTCACTGCTCACGCAGACGCAGCTCGGCCAGATCCTCATCGCGCAGATCGTGCTCGTCGCCTTCGTCGCCCTGCTGAGTTGGGCGATCCTCGGACAGGCGACCGGGGTGATCGTCTTCTTGCTCGCGGGCACCGCAGCCGGTCTCACCGGGCTCATGGGCCACTCCGGCCTGCACTCGGGTCACACCTCGGCCTCGATCTCCCTGGCCATCCATCTCCTGGCGGTCGGAGTGTGGGTGGGCGGCCTCATCGCCGTGTGCTCGCATGTCATGCGCAATCCCGATGATGCCGCGCTCGCGATTCGCCGCTTCAGCACGCTCGCGCTCGTATGCGTCATCGTGCTCGCCGAGAGCGGCCTGCTCAATGCATCGCTGCGCGTCGATGGCGTGGCCTCGCTCATCACGACGGCGTACGGCACCCTCATTCTCGCCAAGGCCACACTCCTCGCC
This sequence comes from uncultured Actinomyces sp., assembly GCA_964560885.1. Classification (GTDB taxonomy): domain Bacteria; phylum Actinomycetota; class Actinomycetes; order S36-B12; family S36-B12; genus Mxb001. The sequence continues at coordinate 1,849 of CAZLNF010000209.1, forward strand.
GCGCTCATCGTCTTCGGCTGGCGCCAGCGCCGGCACGTCGTGCCCACGGGTGACCGCGCCGGACTCGTCCGCTTCGCGGCGTACGAGGTGCTGCTCATGGGCATCGCGCTCGGGATCTCCGTGGCGCTCTCGCGCACGGCTCCTCCGGCGGGGGCCATCGCGGGCGACCGCATCACCGCAGGCGCTCTCGCCGTGCTCGCCCTGGGCGTGCCCCTCGTGATGGCATGGGCAGGGGCAGCCCCGGCCTGGTTGCGACGTGTCACCGGTGCCTATCCCGAGCCCTTTGCCGTGGCCGTGGCCGTGATCACCTACGTCATGGCGGCCGTCGTGCCCTCGGGCCTGCTGGGTATCGGGGTGGCGGCCGTGCTCGCGTCACTGGTCCTCGTCGCCGTCGGCTGGGCCTTCGCGGTCGCGGCCCTGGGCCCGCGCGGCCTGCCGGCACTCATCCTCGCCGCCGTCCTCTGGCCGGCCGCTCTGTGGCTGGCCTCGCGATCGGATCCGGTCGAGACCGGCGCCCAGATCGCGCTCGCGGTCGCGGCCGGGCTGGTGTGCCTTGCTCTGCTGGCTGCCCTCCGTCGCCGCACGCCTGCTGCGCCCGTCGTCGCGCCGGCACCGGAGGAGGTGACGGTCGGATGAGTCGCCGATGGAAGGACATCCTCACGCTGCACCTCCCGCTCGTCATCGTCCTGGCCTTCTGCGCTTACGCGACGTTCAATCAGTACGGGCGTGCGCAGGAGGGCATCCAGCGGTCATGGGCCTACACCTTCCAGTGGCCCATCATCGGCCTCTTCGCGATCGTCGTGTGGAACCGCTATCGCAAGCACGGCAACCTCACGCGCTGGTTCACCGATCGTTACCGCGCGCGCGTGGCGGCCTACCGCGCCGAGGCGGAGGCGGCCGAGCAGGTGGAGCACGTGGCGCAGCCTCCCGACCCTGAGGCTGAGGCCTGGGCGGCGTACCAGGCTGATCTGCGTCGGCGTGAGGCCGAGCGTGCGGATGTGACTGATGGGGGTGGGTCCCCCGCCCCGCCGGGCTGGCACGACAGGGGCGGGTCCGCCGCCGGGTCTTAACCGCTAATCTCTTTACGGCCCATCCTGGGCCCAGGGGGTCCTTCCCCCGCGTCTCTCGAGGTGATCCCCATGCCCGCAATCGTGCTGCTTGGCGCTCAATGGGGCGATGAGGGCAAGGGCAAGGCCACCGACCTGCTCGGTGGGCGCGTGGACTACGTCGTGCGCTACCAGGGCGGCAATAACGCCGGACACACCGTCGTCATCGGCGACGAGAAGTACGCCCTGCACCTGCTCCCCAGCGGCATCCTCTCCCCGGGAGTCATCCCCGTCATCGGCAACGGCGTGGTCGTCGACCCGGC
>CAZLNF010000210.1:0-3196 GCA_964560885.1 uncultured Actinomyces sp.
CGAGGAGGAGGGCCACATCTCCGGTCATGGCGTCGCCGAGGACCGCGGACAGATCCGACTCACCGTCAGGGGTGAGGGCGATGAGCCGACGATCCGCGGAGATGCGCTCCAGGGTGAGTGCCCAATCCTCGCTTCGCGCCCAGCGGCACCGCAGCACAGCGCCCATCGACGACTTCACGGAGCGCCGGTAGAGCGGGTCGGCGCACCCGGGTGAGAGGACGACGGCGTCGATGCCCTGGACGACCGCGGACCTGATCGCCAGACCGACATTCGTGGGATCGACCAGGTCCTCCAGGACCAGAAGGTCACCGGGTTCGGACAGCACTGTGTCCACATCCAGCGACGGAGGACGCTGAACTGCTGCCAAGGCTCCGCGGTGGACCCGGTATCCCGTGACATCACGCAAGAGGTCGTCTTCTGCCACGAGCACAGTCACGTCGACATCCGCCAGCACCTCGGCGAGGCGCGGCAGCCAACGCCGTGATGTGAGCACAGAGAGCAAGCGCAGTCCCTGGGCGGCGCATCTCTCGATCACGAGGTGGCCCTCCGCCATGAAGACTCCGCGCTCGGGCTCGATCCTCTGCCTCAAGTCCATGTCCGTGAGCCTCAGGTAGTCCACGACGCGAGGATCGTCTGTGCTCACCACGTCTCGGGAGTCGATCCTCATGAAACTTCCGGCCTCATCGGGCTTCCAGTGTCATCGAACTTCCAGCGTCATCGGACTTCCAGTGTCATGGTGCCTCCGGCCCGCGCGCGGCCTCCTGCTCAAGCAGAGCCTCACGGTCGGAGAGCCGCGCGAGGCCGCGTACCGGCTGCGCCATCCGCGGATGGCGCGCCCACGCCTGCTCATGGCGGGCGATGAAGGCCCAGTAGCCGGCCGTGACCGGGCAGGCCTGCTCCCCCACGCGTCGATCCGGTCGGTAGACGCAGCCTCCGCAGAAGTCGGTCATGCGCTTGATGTATGCCCCGCCCGCGGCGTACGGCTTGGTGGCCATGCGTCCCCCGTCGGCGTGCAGCGCCATGCCGACGACGTTGGCCGCCATCACCCACGGATAGCCGTCGACATAGTTCGACGTGAACCACTCCGTGACCTCGGCCGGGTCGTAGGCGTGCTGCAGGGCCCAATTCCCCAGGACCATGAGCCGGAGGATGTGATGGTTCCAGCCTCGTGCACGCACCTCCGCGAGTGCCGTCGAGAGGCATCGTGCGCGCACGTCGTCGGCCCGGAGGTCACGAAACCAGTCGGGAAGGGGCTCATGCGCGGACAGGGCATTGGACTCGGCCACGTAGTCGGGCCCGAAGTGCCAGTAGAGATGCCACACGTAGTCGCGCCAGCCCATGACCTGCCGCACGAAGCCTTCCGTGCTCGCGAGAGTTGCCCCGCCGTCGGCCCAGGCCTCGACCACCCTGTCGATGACCTCGCGGGGATCGAGGAGGCCGAGGTTCATGGGCACAGACAGGAGCGAATGTGCCATGGCCCAATCGCCCACCAGTGCCGCGTCTTCGTAGGGCCCGAATTCGGGGAGGCGATGTGAGACGAAGTCCTCGAGCACGGCGAGGGCCTCGTCGCGTGTCACGGCGAAACGCCGCGGCCCGTCCTCTCCGACGAAGGTGACCCCTTCCGACTCCCAGCGGGCGAGCTGCTCGCGAACCTCGGCATCGATGTCGTCCTCCACGGGCCAGAGCGGTTCCGGCAGGCCGAGCGTCGTTGCGCCTCGGGGCGGTGGCAGGCGATTGTCGGCGTCGAAGTTCCAGCGTCCGCCCGCGGGCTCGTCGCCCTCCATGAGGATCCCCGTGCGTCGACGCGCGTCCCGGTAGAAGTCTTCCTGACGCAGATGGCGCCGGCCCGCGACCCATTCGTCGAAGTCGGCTTGCGAGGTGACGAACCCTCGCGCGGGCAGCACGCGCAGATCCCGGGTGTGCCCGAGATCGCGGACGAGTGCGCGCGCCGGCCAGGAGGTGGGATCCACCACCGTGAGGCTGTCATCCACGTCGGCAAGACCGTCGCGGTAACCCTCCGTGACGACGTAGCGGCATCGGTCACCGAGTTCGGCCGCGCGGTGCCGCATCGCCGAGAGGATCAGGTGCGCCTTGGCGCGGTGGTACCTCCTGCGCCGGAACGCCGCCTTCGACTCGATGAGGAGCACTTGCTCGCGACCATCGTCGCCGGGTTGCTCTTCCCCGAGGAAGTGCGGTCCGAGCTGGTCGGCGAACAGCCATCGACGCGTCATGGGTGCGCTTCCATCACAGCGCCCGAGCAGACCATCGGCCCTCGCGCTGACGGATCTCCAGGGGGATGCCGTACGTCGCCGAGAGTGCTTCGTTGGTGAGCACAGCGCCCACCGGTCCTTGCGCCACGATGCCTCCCCCGCGCAGCAGCAGTGCATGAGTGAACCCCGGTGGGATCTCCTCCACGTGATGCGTGACGAGCACGGTCGTCGGAGCGAGCGGATCCTGCGCCATGTCGCCGAGCCGGCGTACGAGCTGCTCGCGCCCACCGAGGTCGAGACCGGCAGCAGGCTCATCCAGCAGGAGGATCTCGGGATCGCTCATGAGCGCACGGGCGATAAGGGTCCTCTTGCGCTCGCCGTCCGAGAGAGTGGCGAAGCGGCGCTCCGCGAGGTCATTGACGCCGAGGAGTCTCAGAAGCCTCTCCGCGCGACGGCCATCGGCCTCGTCGTAATCCTCGCGCCACCGGCCCGTGATGCCCCATGACGCAGTGAGGACTACGTCGCGCACCTTCTCTCGGGGCGGTATCGCGTCGCTGAGGCCGGCCCCGACCAGACCGATCTGGGGACGCAGATCGAAGACGTCGGTCATCCCGAGCGTCTCGCCGAGGATGGACACCGAGCCTGTGGTGGGGTGCTGGCGAGTCGAGGCCAGCGAGAGGAGCGTGGACTTGCCCGCACCGTTGGGCCCCAGCAGGACCCATCTCTCCTCGGAACCCACCGACCATGTGATGTCGGAGAGGATCCATGACGCACCGCGTCGGACGCCGACGGACTCGAGGGCGAGCACGACGGTCACGCCGACAACCTAGCCGGGTAGCGTCCGAGCATGCCTCTCGCGTCCCTCCGTGTCGGATCGCCCGCGTGGCGCGCGGGCCGCGCGGCGGCAACCCTCGGGAGCCTCGCGCGTGCACATACCGCGCCTGATGACGTCCTGGGTGATCTGGCCGAGCTGGGCGAGCCGCCTG
>CAZLNF010000211.1:0-3196 GCA_964560885.1 uncultured Actinomyces sp.
GCCTACTGACCGCCGCCCTTGCCTGAGCGGGTCGCGTACTGGAAGGCCGCGAGGGCGAGCACGAGAGCGCCCGCGCCAATTCCGAACTGCATAACCCCCTCGGGGTCCGTGCCCTCTACGAGTTCGCCGAGGAACACCACGGCGATGACCGCGACGACGACGCCGATGAGCTTGCCCTTGAGGTCGTCGAGCGAATGGATCTGGAGCCACGCCGGGAGCTCGACCGTCTCGTCGACGAAGAGCTCGTACAGGCCGTAGCCGATGACGAGGAGGACAGTGGCCAGCAGAAGCGTGTCGACGGCGGTGAGCACGGACACGATGGAGGCCTTGAGTTCGACATCGAGCTGGACGAGCTTGTAGATGGCGGTGCCGATCTCCCACAGCCCGATGACGATGAGCACGAGGGCCCCGACCAGGGCGCCCAGTGCGGGGAGCACGACGACGTACCGGGAGACCTCGAAGATCCTGCGCACGAGCGAAGGCTACTCTCGCGCCGGCCGGGAGCAGCAGCACCGTCATCCACCGTCTAGCGGTGCGAGCGACGCTCCCATGCGCCCGGGGTGTCGAGCAGGCCACTCACGGGCGGGGGCATCGAGCCTTCCGCGAGATCTTCAAGCGTGACGTGTTCAAGGACCTCGCGGATGGCAGCGCGCGTGGCGATCCACACTTCGCGCAGGTGGACGGCGTTTCCGGAGTAGTGCACTTCTTCGGGCGGACCGCCGCGGACTGCTGCGAGGGGTCCGTCGAGGGCACGGATGACATCGGCGACGCTCACCTCAGCCGGAGCCTTGGCGAGGCGGAAGCCCCCCTCCGCGCCTCGCTGGCTCGCGACGATGCCGGCCTGCTTCAGACCTCTCAGGATGTTCTCGAGGAACTTCGAGGGGATCTCCTGCTCGCGCGCGATGGTCTCGGACTTGACCAGCCGATGGGGGTCGTCGTCGTAGGCAGCCGTGAGCTCCATGAGTGCCTTCATGGCGTACTCAACGCGCGCCGAGATGTGCATGGTGCCATTGAACCGCTGATGGATTCCCCGGTGCGAGGGGATCCGGCGATTCGGGTCGACGGGGGTCACCTCGACGTGACCTCCAGGCCCCGGCGACGTCGAAGGGACCGGGCCAAGGACGAGAAGAGTCCATCGACGACCATGCCCAGGATGAGGATGACGAGCATCGTCGCGAGGAGCGTCGCCGACTGGGAGAACTGACGGGCGAACTCCAACTGGGCGCCCAGCGAAGGTCGCTCGGCGATGATCACGAGCAGCTCACCGGCCATGAGGCTGCGCCAGGCGAAGGCCCAGCCCTGGGTTAGGCCCGAGACGTACGTCGGGAGTGCAGCAGGAAGGACGACGTCTCGATAGAGCGCCACCGGGCCGGCACCGAGCACCTTGCCGAGTCGCGTGAATGCGGGGGGCACGTTGTCGATGCCGGTGATGACGCCGTTGGCGATGCTGGGAGCCGCACCCAGGATGACCACGAAGAGGATCGCCTGCTCGTCGAGACCGAAGAGCAGGATCGCGAGAGGGAACCACGCGATCGACGGCATGGTCTGCAGGCCGGTGATGAGACTGCCCACGGCAAGACGCAGCGGCGTAATGCGCGCCACCAGAATGCCGATGATGGTGCCGATCACCAACGCGAGTGCGAAGCCGGTGATGGCGCGCAGGATCGTCGTTCCCATGGCCGACCAGAAGCGCTCGGTCTGGATCATCTCGCCGAGTTGAGCGAGAGTGGTGGCGGGGGAAGGGAATACGTACTCCGGACGCCAGCCGCTCCAGTAGACCAACTGCCAGACGGCGAGCACGAGCACGATGGCGAGTGCCTTGGGCCAGATCCACGCCCACGCGCGCGCGCCCGCGCCGGCTCCGGCGCGAAGCTTGGGCGCCTGCTCCACATTGGGAGTGAGCACGGTGCTCACGAGTCCGCTCCTTCCAGGTGGCTGCGGCCCGCCTTGAGGCGGGTGGTGAGGTCCGCGGCGCGCTCGGCGACCCCGGTGGAGTCCATGAGACGCGGATGAGGCAGATCGACCTCGGTCTCGTAGACGATGCGCCCGGGTCGCGAGCCCATGAGGATGACGCGGTCGCCGAGGCGCACCGCCTCGCGCATGTTGTGGGTGACGAAGACGACCGTGAGCCCCTGCTCCTGCACGACCGCTTCGATCTCGTCGTGCAGGTGGTCGCGCGTCATGGCGTCGAGGGCGCCGAGTGGCTCGTCCATGAGGACGATCGAGGTGTCCTGCGCGAGGCAGCGCGCGAGGGCGACGCGCTGCTTCATGCCGCCGGACAACTCGTGTGGCCGCTTGTCCTCCCAGCCCTCGAGGCGAACGATGCGCAACAACTCGCGTGCGCGTTCACGGCGCTCCGCGCGCGGCACGCCATGCAATTTCAGTGCGAGCTCGACATTGCGCTGTGCCGTCAGCCACGGCAGCAGCGTCGCCTCCTGGAACATCAGCGCCGGCTTGTCGGCCGTCCAGATGGTGCCGGATGTCGGCGCATCGAGCCCCGCGAAGAGGTTGAGCAGGGTCGACTTGCCACACCCCGACGCGCCCACGACTGTGACGAACTCGCCGGCCGCGATGTCGAGGTCGACTCCGTCCAGCGCGACGGTCGCCTCCGCGCCGCTGCCGAAGACCTTGCGGACGTCAGCGGCGCGGAGGGCCAGACCGTGGGTGGTCGAGTCGATGGAGGCCAGGCTCATGCCTGGACGGCGGGCAGGCCAAGGGCTTGGAGCACCTCGTTAAGGAGCGCCAGGTCGTAGAGCTTGCCGGGCAGGCCACCCGCCGCATCCAGTCCGCCCTGGTCGAGCAGGCCGACGGCGACCGCGTCCTCGGCGGACTTCACGAGCGTGCCGGTGAGCGGATCAGCCGTGAAGGTCACCTGGTCCCAGGCGCGGTCGAGGATCTCCGGCTTCGGGGAGCTCCCGGTGAGCGCGGCGAGTGCCAGCGAGAAGGACTCCTTGGCGGCCGTCGGATCGGCCTCGATCGACTCGATCGCGGCGAGGTGACCCTTGAGCAGCGCGGACACCGCCTCGGGGTGCTCGGCGATGAAGGCCGTGCGGCAGATGATGTGGGTCGTCACGAACTTGCCCTCGGGCCACAGGGTCGTCTCGTCGACGAGGATCTCGGCACCCTGCGCCAGGTACTCCGACACCCAGGGCTCAGGAACCCACGCACCATCGATGTCACCCGAGGCGTAGGCAGC
>CAZLNF010000212.1:0-1643 GCA_964560885.1 uncultured Actinomyces sp.
GTGACGACGACGCGATCGGCGGTGTAGGTGCCCGCGGAGGTGACGATCGTGACCGAATCGGTGCCGGGGAGGATCGCCTCGACGCGAGTGCGGTCGTGCAATTGCGCACCGCGCTCGCGGGCCAGGCGCTGCATGGTGGCGGTGCCGAGTGCAGCGGGGACGATGCTCGAGCGCTCCTGGTAGAGGCTGATCGTGCCCGCGGGTGGAGTGAAGACCGGCCAGCGCGCCTGCACCTCGGCGACATCGAGGATCTCGTAGGGGATGGCGTGCGCATCCATGCTCGCGGTGTACGTCGACATGTCAATCGCGGCATTGGGCGGGAAGAAGTCGATGCCACCGGTGCGCGTGACGAGGGTGACGCCGGAGTCAGCCTCGAGTCGATCCCATGCGTCGTAGGCGTGGAAGGTCAGGCCGACGTAATGCGGTGTGTGGTAGCTGTGCCGCAGGATGCGCGACGTGTCATGGGAGGCACCGCGCTCGTGGCCGAGCTCGAACTGCTCGAATCCGATGACGGACATTCCTTGGCGCGTGGCAGCCCATGCGGTGGCGCTGCCCATCGAGCCAAGGCCGACGATGGCGAGATCGGTCACGTGAGCCTGCTGAGCAGCCAGCGGCGGATGTCGAGGGAGTCGTCCTCCATCGGGGCGTACCAACCGCCGGTGAAGTAGCGCGATGACATGCCACGCTGCACCGACTCGCAGATCGCCCAGTCCTGCCGATTGACGAGATCCCAGAGATCGCCGGCATCGGAGGGATCGAAGGTCTCCTTCGCCGTCTCGGTGGGGTGGAAGAGCAGGTCGCAGACGATGCGCGTGCGATCAACAGCAAGCGGCGTGAGCTGGAAGGCGGCGACATGCTCGGCGGAGAGGCTGAGCATGAGGTTGGGGTAGATGAGCTCGCCCTTGTGCCGGACGCGCTCATGCTCGTCGAGGTCGGGGAAGGGCGCGCGGTCAGTGGTGCCGCTCATGGTGAAGGTCCAGGCACCCTCGCGGTGGGGTACGCCGTCCTCCCACGGGATGTCGACGCCGCCGCCGGCGAAGGCGGGCACGAGCCGGCTGAGCTCGGGATGCACCGGGCCGCAGTGGTAGCACTCGTTGTAGTTCTCGGCAATGACCTTCCAGTTGGCGTCCACGTCGTAGGTGAAACGCAAGCCCAACTTCAGATCGGCGAGCGGATAGCGCGCGATGCGCCCGGGGATGGGGCCAAGCTGCTCGAGCAGGGTCGTGCGCGGTGACTCCGCGACCCAGAGCCATCCGCCCCAGGTGTCGGCGTCGAGTGATGTGAGGGCGAAGTCCGCGGGATCGATGCCATCGGCATGCGGCGCATGCATGAGCGAGCCATCGAGGGCGTAGGTCCACGAGTGATAGGGGCACCGCAGCGCCTTGGCACCGCAGGGTGGCGAATCGACGGGCATGAGTTGGGAGCCGCGATGGCGGCAGACATTGGCGTGGGCGTGGAGTTGACCGTCATGCGTGACCAGAATCGACTCGCCGTAGAAATCGAGAACGGCGACGCGATCGGGTGCGTCGAGGCCGAGTTCGTCCAGACGACCCATGCAGGTCCACTCGTGGCGCAGCATCTCTCGCTCGCGGTGGAACGCGTCGGGATCGACGTAGTGCTCCCGGGGGAGAGCGGCTTCCATG
>CAZLNF010000212.1:1743-3188 GCA_964560885.1 uncultured Actinomyces sp.
TGCTCCCAGGTGCGCTCGCGGATCACCTCGTCACCGTCCTTGACGGTGAGGTGGATGCGTAGGTCATAGGTGTCGCCATTGGTCGAGAGGTCCATGACAGAGCGCGAGGTCGCGTTGACCGCCTCGGTGGTGTCAGTGGCATCGAAGCGCAGCGTGAACTCGACGTCGGAGTGTGCGTGCTGCACAAAGGTGCGCTCATCGACACTCACCCAGCCGTCGTAGCGCTCACTGGCAGAACCGAACGGCGTCTCGTAGTGCGACTTCGACCCCACGACGCAGCGCGTGACGCGACGGGCGACGTCGCGCTCGATGCGCCAGGTGATGCCGTCGGTGTCCTCGCTCGACTCGGGATTGCCGGGTGCGAAGTCGGGGACGAGCGCGGCGGGATCCGGGTCGTAGGTGGGCAGGATGAGGGTCGCGTCGCGCAGGGTGAGGAAACCGGGGCCGCCGGGCGCGACGACATTGGGCCAGTCCGCGCCCGCGACGCTCACGCGCAGGGTGCGTCCAGGCAACCAGCGGTACGCCGTCGCCTCCAACTCGACATCGACATCTCCCTCGCCGTCGAGGAGCCCGGGTCCGATGAGGAGCGTGCCGCGCGCGACGAGGGTCGACGTGCCGTCCTCATCGACATCGCAGAGACGCACGGCGAGGATCGGATGCGGGCAGGTGGCGGTGACGTGAGCGCGTAGGTGCGCATGTCCGGCGATCTCGATCGGCTCGGTCACGGGGAAGTCCCAGGTCATCGACTTGGCATCGTCCACGCGCTGGTCACCCGACTGGCCGTAGGGCAGGTGACCCGCGCAGGAGATCCACGCGTCGATGCCGACATCGGGGCGCACGGCGTAGGGCGGCTGCTCGGCGAGCGCGATTGTGCGGGTCGAGGAACGCGGTGAGGGCCAGGTGTCCGCGCGCCACTCCCCCGGCACGGTGTCGAGCACGGGATCAGGGGCGTGGGAGTAGCGGCAGTACCAGACATGGGGTTGCGACCAGGTGGGAAGTGATGCGGGTGCCCCGGGTGGCGTGCCGAGGTGGTCCGCGAAGAACGCCGCCATCTGCGGCACGTGATCGATGCGCGGACCGGGGGCGCTCGACGTGGGGGCCGCGTGCGACCAGGGACCGGCGAGCAGGCGCGTCGGTGCGTCGAGCTGCTCGATGGTGCGGAAGGTGGTGTTGCGATAGCCATCGGCCCAGCCGGCGATGATCATCGTGGGGATATCGATGCGGGCGTAATCGGGTCGCACCGATCCGTGCCGCCAGTATGGGTCGTCGTGCGGGTGCGACATCCAGATGAGCTGCCAGGGCTCGTGCTCATCGATTCGGCGCATCCACTCGGTGCGCCAGTCACGACCTTCAGGATGAGTCGCGGCCCAGATCTCCGGCACGGGCGGCAAGGCGTTCATCGGCGTCATGTAGGCGCAGTAGTCGACCTGGTCGATCCACTTGAG
>CAZLNF010000213.1:0-3169 GCA_964560885.1 uncultured Actinomyces sp.
CTTGACCTTGGCAGGGTCGATCGTCTGGACGATCTCCTGCGTCACACTGCCGGTGTCGTCGAGCACCGGCATGCTCGCGGTGAGATCGACCGTTGACCCAGGAGCGACGGTCGGATTCGACGGCGTGAGAGTTACCGAACCGCCTGTGGCGCTGGCAGGCCCCGCTGGCATCATGAGCATCGCCGAGGTGAGCGCTCCGCTGAGCACGACCACGAGCCCTGCTCGACCAGCACGCACGCCCGAGGGCACGGAAGACCTCCCAACGAAATGGGGGCCGACTAAGGCCCCTGTGAATCCTCACGGCCCCTCATGACCAAAGTCCCGCCCACGCCGTCCCCTGTTTCATGACAAGTGACGTTGACGTGTGACCCCTGTGACGCATGGGGCTTCGCCGGGTCGAATGCCGCACTCTTGTCCCCCGTTTCATGACACACGGCGCCATTCGCTCCGTCGTCGCAGGGGACAGCGCGCACGCGGGCAACACCGGGGACGCATAGATGGCCAATGCATGACGCGTCGTGCGTCAATATTGGCGAGCACCGGGGGGTGGTGAATACAGGAGGAGCTGACCGTGCCGATTCGTGTCATGGTGATCGACGATCACCCGCTCCTGCGCGAGGCCGTGAAGTCGCGCGTCCTCCAAGTCGCCCCCGGAGCCGAATTCTCCTACGTCGGAGCGTCGATCACGGACGCCCTTGCCGCGCACGCCAACCAACCAGCAGACTGCACGATCCTCGACTTGGATCTCGGCGATGGTCGCTCCCCCGTGGCCAACACCGCCGAGCTGGTCTCCGCCGGGTGCAGAGTCCTCATCGTCAGTGCTCTTGCCGATGCAGCGACAGTACGCGCGGCATTGCGCGCGGGAGCGCTGGGCTTCGTCTCGAAGCAGGCAGATCTCGAAGACTTCGAGGAGTCCTTCCGGCTTACTGTCGCCGGCGAGCCTTCGACATCGCGCGATGTCGCCGCCATCCTGTCCAGCGACGAGGCGCCGAGCGTCCCGCTGAGCGAGCGCGAGCGCACCGCGATGGTGCTCTACGCCTCGGGGCTCAAGATCGACGCGGTCGCGCGCCGCATGAACGTCAAGCCCGCCACGGCGCAGGAGTACATCAGGCGAGTCCGCGAGAAGTACTCCCGCGCGGGCACGCCCGTGCCCACCAAGACCGACCTCTACCGGCGAGCGCGGGACGAGGGCCTTGTCCCCTGACGGGACCACGAGGACCACGACCGACTCCCGCGTCGCCGGTCTCTTCCAGGTCCGGCGATGGCTGATCCAACTCCTGCTCTCCGAGGCATGGCTCTTTGCCGCACTGGCGGGGATCAGCGCCTGGGCTCGCCTGCCCACAGCAGATCGCACACTGCTCATCGCCGGAGCGTGCTGCGTCGTGGCCGGCTGGATCCTCAGCCGTCGCGTGATCGGTCTCTGGCTCATCACCGCGGGCCCACTGTCGCTAGTCATCGCCGCCGCCCTGAGTAGCACTCCCCCCGCAGGTCCCGCCTGGATCGCCCTCGCGGTCTCCGTCGGACACGTCACCTACTCGCTGATCCTGCTCACCCCAGTGCGTATCGCACCCGTGGCCATCCCTCTCGGCTGCGCTGTCCTCGCCATCGTCTGGTCCTGGCGGCCGGGCAATGTCATCCCCGGCGCACTCGCGATTGCCGGCGGATGGATCGCGGTGGCGAGCCTGGCGGTGTCGGGCGCAGCGCTGTGGTTCGTCTGGCAGGCACTCCTGCGCCAAGCGCGCTCGCACGACGACAGGTTCACCCAGCTCGCGGACCGGATCCAACTCGAAATCGCCTCGCAGGAGCGCTCGCGCCTATGGCGCTCGGCGGCGGTGTCCGTGCACGAGCGACTTCTCAGTACCCTGCGCTACATCCTCCAGACCGAGGCCCTCGATCGTCCCGGGCTCGCGCAGCTCGTCTCCCTGGGCGACGACCAGACGAGCCGACCCTCCAGCGTCGACCTCGCCGACGAGGTGCGTGAGGCGACCGCGGCGCGCATCGCCGCCGACATCGTGCGCATCGATCCCTCGGCACTCGATCTGCCCGTCAGCGACGAGACCCGCCTGGCGGCGCGTGCCGCCATCGTCGAGTGCGCCCTCAACGCCGTCCTCCACGGCAACGCCACCGACGTGCGCGTGGCCGCCACCCGACGCCACGGCCGCTGCCTCATCACCGTCTCCGACAACGGCAGGGGCATCGATCCCCAGGCGACGCCCGGCATCGGCTGGTCCGCCACGCTGGGAGAGGGCCTCGCCGCCATCGACGGGTCGTGGTCGACGTCACGGTCCGCCGACCGCACCGTCATCACGCTCGACGTGCCGTGCCTGCCGGAAGCATCGCAGCCTGCCTTCGCTGAGGACGGCTTCCAGCAGGGCCGCATCCTCATGAGCGCTCCGCTCATCGCCGTCGGAGTCGTGGGGGCGAGCTTCGATGTCATCGTCGCGACCTCGTCACGCCTGGGTTGGCCGCTGCTCGTCACCGTGGTCTTCGCGATTGCCGGGGCGGTCATCCTCGTCGCCAGGGCCCGCCTCGCGGGGCTGATCGCCTCCACCGCCGTGCTCGCCGGCCTTGCCGCCATCCCGTGGCTGATGGCCGCGGCCGGTCCGTCCCCCGATCTTGCACCCGTGCTTGCTGCGGGGATGACGGCAGCCGGCTACGCACTCATCGCCGTGGGCATGTGGGCGCGGTGGTGGCAGTGGCTCGTCGGAATGCTGGCATGGGCCGCGGGCGTGCTCCTCGTCGCGCGCGTGGACGGGGGCGACGACCAACTCCCCATCGCCGTGGCGCTCATCAATTGCCTCATCATCGTGCCCGTCGTGATCATCGTGTCCGCTATCGGCACGCGCCGCTATCGGCGCACGCAGGAGGCCACCGCGCTCGAGCGCGAGGCGATGAACCGCGAGGTCGTCCGAGCCAACTCGGCCATGGCGATCAACCAGCACCTCTCCGCCTGCGTCGCTCAGGCCGAGGACATCATCGATCGCCTCGCCCAGGGTGCCGAGCTCGATGCGCCATCGCGTCACCAGGTGGCGTGCCTCGAAGGCCTCATCCGCGCCACCATCCAGGTCGACCCGGCCACCAGCGGGGAGTTCGCTCAGGTCGCGGCACGCCTCGTCAACTCGGCCTTCAGCCAGTCCATCCCCGTGCGCGTCGGCACCCTGCTCTCCAG
>CAZLNF010000214.1:0-3157 GCA_964560885.1 uncultured Actinomyces sp.
CCTCCTGCGTCCCACCAAAATCCGCGAGCAATTGCTGGTACGCCGCCGCCTCTTCGAGAGGGTTCAGCTCGGCGCGATGGAGGTTCTCCAGCAGCGCCTCGCGGAGCATGTCGTCGTCCGCGGTGTCGCGCACGATCGCTGGGATGCGGTCGAGTCCTGCCTCCTGCGAGGCGCGCCAGCGACGCTCGCCGGCAATGAGTTCATACGGCGCGCCATCGCCTGATCGGCGACGCACGACGATCGGCTGCAACAGGCCGATCTCCTTGATCGAGTAGACGAGCTCGGCGAGCGCATCGGTGTCGAAGACCTGTCGCGGCTGGCGTGGATTCGGCACGACGTCGCTCGGAGGGATCTCGACGTAGACCGCGCCGACGACGGGGTCGAGATCGGGCGGGCCAGTCTGTGCAGGTACCGGTGATGTCGCAGGCTTCTTGCCCGCGGCCTTCGCTGTTGACCCGGAGCTCTTACCTGGTGACTTGGTGGCGGAGGGTCCCGAAGGACCAGAGGGACCCGTAGGAATGAGGGCGCCGAGACCCTTGCCTAGTCCGCGCTTCGCCTCAGCCATGCGACTTGTCCTCACTCCCCGTATTGGACCCTTGAATTTTGTGGATAACCTGTGGATAACTATGCATTGTGGGCTCCATCGAGGTCTCGGGCTGCCTGCACGTAGGCAAGGGCGCCCGAGGAAGCAGCGTCATAAGCGAGCACGGTCTGCCCGTACGACGGCGCCTCGGACAGGCGCACTGACCGGGGAATGACGGTCGGCAGGACAGCGTCACCGAAGTGCTCACGGACCTCCTGCACCACCTGGGAGGAGAGCCTGGTGCGTCCGTCGTACATCGTGAGGAGGACTGCCCCCACGCTCAGGTCGGGATTGAGGTGCTTGGTCACGAGGTCGACGGTCCGCAGGAGCTGCGAGACCCCCTCGAGGGCGTAGTACTCGCACTGGATCGGGAGCAGGAGTTCGCGGGCTGCCACGAGAGCGTTGAGTGTGAGGAGACCCAGGCTGGGCGGGCAGTCGATGATCACGTAGTCCAGGGGACGACCGTGGCGCGCCTCATGCTGGGTCAGATACGTCTGGATGGCCCGATCCAGCCGCCCTTCGCGGGCCACGAGCGAGACCAGCTCGATCTCGGCCCCGGCCAAGTCAATGGTCGCGGGGGCCGCCCATAGGTGCCCTCCCCCCTCGGTCGCCTGGGCGACGATGTCGGCCAGGGGGACGTCCTGGGTGAGGACCTCGTAGGTGCTGAGGACCCCGCTGTGGTGCTCGAGGCCCAGCGCCGTGGAGGCATTGCCTTGGGGGTCGAGGTCGAGGACAAGCACCTCCCGCCCATCCTCAGCGAGGGCCGAGGCGAGGTTGACCGTGGTGGTCGTCTTGCCTACGCCGCCCTTCTGGTTGGCCACCGCCAGGATGCGCGTCATCCGGATTGGCCTTGGATGGGTTCAAGGGTCACGGCGGAGTCCTGGGGCCAACCCAGTCCCGTGGGTGTTTCACGGGAAACATCCCGATCCGGTGTTTCACGTGAAACGGGCCAGCCGAGACCCGTGAGCGGTGTAGTCACGGGCCCATTCTGCACGGCCTCTCCGAAGCCATGCAGGGGGTTCTTCCTGTGGATACCGCAGCGAGGGACGAACCACCCGCAGGCGCAATCATGGACGATGTCCAGACTAACTCCAGGGACTTCCTCGCTACGGAACAGCGTCAGGAGGCCTTGACGGCCCGCACCACCGTCGTGACCGGGTCCACCACGCCTTCACCGCACTCCACGATGTCAACCGCGACGATCCCAAGACGCTCGAGCACCGAGCGCGATGCCTCGACCTCTTCGGCGGCCGACCTGCCCTTGAGGGCGAGCAGCTCGCCCCCGGGCTGCACCAGCGGCACCGTCCAACCCGCGAGCCGTTCGAGGGGCGCCACCGCTCGCGCGGTGACCACCCGAGCGCGCAGCGAGGTCACTGGCCCACGTCCGCGCACGATGTCCTCGGCCCGCGCCCGCACCACGTGCACCCTCCCGGTGAGGCCGAGATCCGCGACCGCCTCCTCGAGGAACGTCGCACGTCGCTGGAGAGGCTCGAGGCAGGTCACCGTGATGTCGGCCCGCACGATGGCCCAGACGATGCCGGGCAGACCAGCACCGGATCCCACGTCGATGACATCGGATCCCTCGGGCACGAGAGGCACGGCGACCGCGCAGTTGAGGAGGTGTCGATCCCAGAGTCGGGGCACCTCACGCGGGCCGATGAGCCCGCGTTCGACCCCAGCGGTGGCGAGCAACTCGGCGTATCGCGCGAGCGAGTCCTGCACCGCGACATCGGACACCACTGCGCTCAGCGCAGCGGGCGGCGGGGGTGGGGGCTCGGCGGTCAGCCTGGACTCCGGATGCGGCGTACGCGCTAGGAGGCTGGCTTGATGACGATGCGGCGATCGGGATCGACGCCCTCGGACTCGCTCACGAGTCCGGCCGACGTCACGACGTCGTGCACCACCTTGCGCTCGAAGGCGTTCATCGCGGCCAGGCGCACCGGCTCGCCGGTCTCCTTGACCTCATCGATCGCGGTCTTGGCCAGGGCCTCGAGGTCGCGGCGGCGCGCGAGACGGAAGCCTGCAATGTCGAGCATGAGTCGCGAGCGCTCACCGGTCGCCTGTGCAGCCGCGAGGCGCGCCAGCTCCTGGAGGGCGTCCAGCACCTTCCCGTCATCGCCGACAAGGGCGACCAACTCGCCCGCATTGATCTCCACGATGGAGACCTGGGCGCGGTCACCCTCGACGTCGATGTCGATGTCACCGTCAAGATCCGCGATGTCGAGCAAGCCCTCGAGGTAGTCCGCCGCAGCGTCCCCCTCCCTCTCCAGCAGGTCGGCTGCGGGAGCCTCGGTCTCGGTGCTCATGACGTTCCCTTCGTGGAGGTGCCGGCGGAACTACCGCCGCCCTTGGATCGCTTCGACTTCGGCTGGCGCTTGGGCTGCACGCGTGGGGCCGGGGCCGCGGGGGCCTCCTCGACCACCTCGACGACAGCGACGCCGCCCTTCTTTGCTGCCTTGCGCGCGGCCTTCTCGGCCTTGCGCGCCTCCCATGCATCGAACGCCGGGGTCCCGGGCTGAGGGTTGTTGCGGATGACGTAGAACTGCTGACCCATCGTCCAGAGGTTGGTGGTCA
>CAZLNF010000215.1:0-3148 GCA_964560885.1 uncultured Actinomyces sp.
CCGCCGTAGCGACCGACCATGTCCATCGAGAGCTTGATGGCCTGCACGAACTCCGTCTTGGAGTCCCAGCGCAGCAGCGGGTGCAGGGTCCGGTAGAGCGGGACGGCCGAGGCGAGATCCCCCGCCATCGAGGCGTCGTAGAGCGCGCGCGAGGCGCTGGGGAAGGCGTTGGTGTAGCCCGCAATCCAGCCCTTGGCACCCGCGATCGCGAGCTCGAGCACGACGTCGTCGGAGCCGATGATGACATCCAGACCGGGTGCGTACTCCGCGATCTCGTAGGCACGACGCGGATCGCCGCTGAATTCCTTCACGGCGACGATGAGGCCCTCGGCGTAGAGATCGCCCAGCAGACGCGGGGTGAGGTCGACCTTGGTGTCGAAGGGGTTGTTGTAGGCGACAACCGGCAGGCCGGCCTTGGCCACCTCGCGGTAGTGCTCCATCACGATGCGCTCGTCGGCGCGGTAGGCATTGGGAGGCAGCAGCATGACCGCGACCGCGCCGGCCTCGCCCGCCTGCTCGGTCCAGCGCCGCGACTCCTGCGCGCCGTACGCCGCGACACCGGGCACGACCACACCGCCGGCAGCCTTGGCCGCGGCGACCGCGGTCTCCACGACCTTGGCGCGCTCCTCGTGGGTGAGGGTCTGGTACTCCCCGAGCGAGCCGTTGCACACCACGCCATCGCTGCCATTGCGCACCAGCCAGTCGACATGGTCGGCGTAGCGGGCGTAGTCCACGGCGCCGTCGGCGTCGAAGGGCAGGGCGGTCGCGGTGAGGATGCCGCGCCAGGGCGTCTCGGTCATGGGGTCTCCCGGGTCAGTGCTTCGGATGGGCCAGCAAATGGGCTCAGTGGAATATTACATACCACCGAGCCCCCGTCAAGGGGTGCGGTCCTTCAGGGCCGGTCCGAGGGCCCAGGCGGTGATGGCGAGCCAGGCGAGCATCCCCACGTGGAGCACGTCGTTGGCCGAGAAGTAGATGCCCGAGGCCCACAGCGACTCGGTGATCCCGAGGGCGAAGTAGACGAGATAGGCGACCTGCACGAGCACGAGGAGCACGAGCACCCAGAGGATCCGACGCGCGAGCGGCTCCTGCCAGCGCCGGATCGCCAGCACGGCGGCGATGACGAGCGCGGGCACGGCGAAGAGGAGCAGCAGCTCGAAGGACAGCAGGAAAGCACTCGGCAGCAGGATGCCCGCGACCGTCACCGCGACGTAGATGATGAGATTGAGTACGGCGTACACCGTGATCGCGCGACGGGCCCGCTCAGTGGCGAGCGCATAGGCCACCGCCACGACCATGGCGCTCATGCTCGCGACCTGCATAAGGCTGTAGGCGATCTCGTAGCTATTGGTGAGGGCGCAGAAGTCGCGGCCCGCGCACTTGAGTTCATAGCTGAAGGCCTGGTAGCTGATGCCCGCCGAGCCTGCGGCGAGCCCGCCGAGGATGAGGGATACGCCGAACCACGTGCGCGAGCGCTGACCTCTGCGCGAGGCGAGGAAGTAGACGCCCACGCCCAGCCAGAGCAGCGCGAGGGCGAAGACGAGCGCACTGCTCCACGGCTCGGCCAGCGTGACTCCGCCTACCTCGACGCACGGGCGCTGGGCGCACCACTCGGCTGGGGTCGTGGGCGGCTGGTAGACGAGCTCGTCGATGCGGCCCAGTGCAGCGAGATTCACGGCGACAACCTTTGCAGCTCCTACTCCTCAGGCGGCGGAGGCGATGGCACGAAGGGGCAGAAGACGTTGTTCGGCGGCAGTTGCCTGCGCAGCAGGTAGCGGGTGACCGGGTCGTTGACGCACGTCGACGGCGTGGACATGTAGGTCACGTGCTGGGAGCTGTTGTAGTTGATGAGCCGCGACCCGGCGTACTGATTGGCCATGATCTTGCCCCACAGCCACGGGGTGGCCCGGTCGCCGAGGGACAGCACGACGACAGGCGGAGTGGCCAACTCGATCGTCGTCCAGTCGCTCGGCACCGGTGGGGAGTAGTCGGCGGGGAGACCCTGGCAGCTCACGATGTTGTCCGTCGCGAGGGCAAGGGTCGTCCCGTAGTCGCGAGCCGCACTGGCAGCGACCCGGCCGGCCATCTCGGGCGTCGGGCGATCGTGCAGGTCCGCGCAGTTGATGAAGGAGAAGAGATAGCTCTCCGACGGATCCGGCTCCGGATCGTCGAGGGCCTCCACTGCGCGCACCGCCGCTCTGCGCGTTTGGGTCGAGGGCTGGCCGACGAGCGCGTCGTAGAGAGCGTTGATCCCGTCACGAATGCCCACGTAGGCGGCCTGGCTGCCGAGAGCCCCGAAGACCGATCCGGTGAAGCTCCAGCGCGAGATGGTCCCCTCCGCTGTCTCGATGTAGGTGTCGTCGAGCACTTCCAGGATCTGTTCGAACTTCCGCGTCTGTGCGCGGCCCATGACGGAGGAGTAGACCTGCAGCCCGGTCTGCCACGCCATCGGCTGCTGGCTGGAGAGGCGATATACCGACTCCTGCGGCCACAGGCTGCCGTCGACGATCACTGTGCGGAGGCTCTCGGGGAAGGTCTTGGCGTAGGTATAGGCGATGCGGGTGCCGTAGCTCATCCCCCAGAAGTTCCACCTGGGGTAGCCCAGCGCGATGCGCATGGCCTCCATGTCGCGCACGACCTGCCATGTGCCGAGATAGGGCGCGGCGTCCGGATTCTTCGCGAAGCAATCGGAGAGGGCCGCGCCGGTGGCAACGGCGTACTCCGACCACACCTTCTCCCAGTCCACCGGGCCCGTGAGAGGAAGGTCCGCCTCGGGCTTGGGGCTGCACCCGGCCAGCTTCGGGCCGCTCAGGCCCACACCGCGCGGGTCCCACATGACGAAGTCGAAGCGCTCACGCACCTGCCGGGGCAGGTCCGAGTAGACGAACTCACCGGCCTCGATGCCCGAGCCGCTCGGGCCACCGGGGTTGAAGGTGAAACCGCCACCGCCGCGCGCAGACGGGATCACGCGCAACGCGATCCGCGTGGTGCGGCCGTCGTCGGGGGTCTGCCAGTCCAGCGGCACCGTGAGCTCCGCGCACTTCGTGCTCGCGGGCTTCACCTCATCCGGGCAGTCGACGTACGTGAGTGTCGGCTCGAAAGCCGATGCCGCAGGCGCGATCGCGACGCCGGTAAGGCCGGTCGCGAG